>JAJZCU010000088.1:0-2700 GCA_021828935.1 Planctomycetota bacterium
GGCGCCGCGCTGTTGGCATCCGCGGCCGTGGCGGTGGATCGTGGCTACGTGTTGCTCGGAATTTTATTAAGCCTCATCAGCGTGGAACTGACCCTTTCGGGCCAGCTTCGCTTTAGCGGGGGCGCCCCGGCGCCACATTTGTATTGGGATCTCACGCGCACGCAGCCGGGCATCGCGTACGCCATTCTTCTGGCCGCCGCCATCTGCCTGTACGGCAGCGTCTTCTCGCGGGCGCGGCCCGGGGTTTTTGTGGCCAGCGTATAGCCTATGCGTGGCGCAGAGGGGAACGACAGTGGCGCTCGCCAGTCCCACCATTAATGGCTTGTCGTTACCCAGATTGCCGGCTCACGCCCTCTCTTTGTCGGCTCAGGGCTCTCTGCGCCTCAGCGTTTTATTAAATAACAGCAGAGTCGCGGAGCGCGCCCAGAACGACTTGCAAGGCGATATCGCGCAAGAATCAACACGGGTTTGTTCCAGCGATGTTGATAAATTGCAGCCGCATTGTAATTTGGCCGTGGCGCCCGGGACAACCGCGGATGACGCGGATAAACGCGGATACGGCGAAGTGGGAAATGATTTTTGGGCCCGTTGCACGTTGGTCGTGGTTCCGTTGGCCAAGGCTCGGCTACCCGTTTGTCGCCCCTCCGCGCCATCCGGGGGCGCCCTTTGGGCCATCAGCGGTTAATAATATTTGGGCCGCATTGCGATTTGGCGATGACGACCAGGAGAACCGCGGTTGAATAATTAGCGTCGCGTTCATGCGATCTCCATGACGTATTTTCTGATTCCATGCCTATAACAGACAGCAAAGCCGCCGTTTAAGGGGGAAAGCTCGAGAAGATGTGGGCAATGACAAGCCATTCATGGTGGGGCTTGGGGCGACGAAGAGGGACGGGCCTCGCGTCTTTGTTGTTAAAAAAAGCGGGCGGCGCGCCGTGCGCCGCCCGCGATTAGAGGGGGGTGTGACCGAGTCGCGCCCGCCACAATTGCTTGTGAAGCGTTGCATTGGGCGAACGGGCATTTTCTTAGGCCGTCTTTCGACGGCGTTTCAGCAGCGCCATGCCGCCGATGCCCAAAAGGCCCAGCGTGGCCGGCTCTGGGATGGTGGGGGAACCGGTAACATAAGCGGTTTGAAAAGCGCTGTTCACGCTGGCTGCGCTCACGCCGGTGTCGTTGTAGATGCGGATTTCCGCGACGTTGCCAGCCAGTGGGCCGTCGTTGGCCCCGCCGTTGGTGGCGCCGTTTGTGGTGTCAAACAAGTAGGCAAGCGGGCTGGTGATGGCGTTCGCTGTCGCCGCAGTGGTTCCGTCACTGGCGCCATTAAGGAAATAGCTCACGGTGCTGCCAGTGCCCGCGCCGGTAAGCTGCGCGCCGATGCTGCTGAACGCGGAGCCATTCACGGGGATGGCAGTGTTTGAAGAGCCGAAATCGGCCGTGTACTGGGCCAATGTATCCTGCTTGCCAGCATTCAGCCGGTATTCGAACGCCGGGGGCGTGTTGGCGTTGTTGCCGCCGACGATGGCCCCATTATTGGTGGGGTTAAAATACACAAAAACGCTGTAAGGGCCGGGGGCGATCGGATTTGTGAGGTTAAAACTGCCATTGCCAGCCAAGGCCACGGTTTCTGAGCCGTTGGGCGTGGCGCCGGCGCCGGAGGTAACCAGTGTTGGATTGGCCGTGGAGATGCTGGTCGGAGTGTTCGTGGCGTTGGCCGTGAACGTGGCATTGTTGCCGTTACCGGACGAATCGGTCCACACGCCCGTGGTGGGGTTGTAGTTAACAGCTTGGTAATCACCGATCAGGCTGGCGTGGGCCGCCGGTGTGGCAAACGCCATGCAAGCGCCTACGGCGGCAAAGGCCGCAATCGGCAGAATTGATTTGGAAAACTTCATACGGAGGTCCTTTGTGTTTTGGCGAAACAGGCCGCCGAAGAACCGGACCACATGGTCCTGAGAATCCCTCGCAATCCCTTACCGCCGTGTGTTTTTGCGTGTTTCCATGCAGGCAACAGCGTGTTATGCACGCCGATCGCCCGGGGCAGAGGTCCGATGTGGTCAGGCCCAACCTTGGAGAAAGGCCGCTTTTAAACTCAAAAACGCGCCCTCGAAATTGCGTGCCGCTACACTGCGCACTTGGCAGCCAACCGATACGAATGCCGCAGTCAAATACAATATACCACCTGCGGCAGCGGCCCGGGGCGGCATAAAAGTGACTTGCGGTGTGCAAAATTGGGACATGGTTGTTAGATTGCCAGCGGCTCCAGGAATGGCCACCGGATGGAGAAAATTGGAAGCCGCCCCCGGATCAATAGGTGCGCAAAAAGCGGCCTGCGGCTGGGCCAGGCTGCGTTCTGCACGGCCGATTTATCCCCAGCGGAAGGAGCGTGTCCAGAAGTGAACGGTGACGCGCGGCATGAGCGCTACGATGGCGCCGGCCAAAAGTAGAATCGGCGTGATGGGCAGCATCGTCAGATGAATCTGCGTCACCGTTACGCCTGATGGTATGGGCGCGTCCATAAAGCCGCCCGTAGTATAAAGATAGCGATCTGCACTGGTGTGTTGGTGGAACATCGCCCATATCTGCCATGCGGAGATAGCGACAAGGAAGAAGCAAAGACTTTTGTGGAAATAGTTCAAGCTTCCACGCATAACCTGTCGCACGGCAGGACTAAAATCCGCCAGCCCGGACACCATTAGTGCC
>JAJZCU010000088.1:2710-7784 GCA_021828935.1 Planctomycetota bacterium
AATATGGGCCAGCTTTCCCATACGGCGCTGCCCATGGCCATCGCAACGTGAATGCGCTCCCCCCGGACAATCATAAGGCGGGGGAACTTTGCCACCGGCAGCCATCTTGCCAGGAAGGCCAGAAAACCAAGCATCACGTAAATGCCGCGCGGGTTCGCATCAGCGGGTTCCATTGATGCATCATCACGGGTTGTTGTTGCCACGTCCGACATGATTCGCCCCTGTCTTGAACTATGTCATTTCCAACATTAGTGTGCGGGAAATCACGATCACTGTCAAAGACGTTCTTGGTCACGCCGCCGCAACCGTGCGCACGCCGGCGGCGGATTGCGCTTCGCGGATTTGGTTCAGGCCGTCCTGAATGAAGCCGAACGTGGCCATCCAACCCACCACGCCCAGGGCGACATATTTTAGATAATAAAAGCTGGGGAAGGGCGAATCCCAGGCCGCGTGCAGCGCCACGGCCAGGGCGAATACGCGCAGGAAACGCACGTCCAGCAGCATCTTCCATTCAAATGGCCGGGCGCCGCGAATGCGCCAAAGCGCCGCGCCAACCAGGCCCGTCCATACCGCGTGCGAGCCGCACAGGGCCAAGGCGCCGCGAATGTCGATGGTGGTCAGCATGGTCGGCGGATTCAGCAGCAGACCGTGGTGGTTGGGCGCCACGACAAACATATTATTAAATGCATACCCGGCGGATTCAAAGACGGCAAAGCCCGTGCCGATGGTGGCGCCGAACAGGAGCCCGTTGAGCGTCCAGCGGTATTTCAGCAGATCAATCACCAGGAACAGGCATGCGGCCTTGGCGCTTTCCTCCACCAGGCCAATGCCGATGGCGCCCAGCCAGGTGCCCAAAACCGGATGCACTTCGCTGTAAATCAATGAGGCGAACAGCAATGAAAGCACGCTGCCGGTCATGAACAGGCGCAGCATTTGATACAAAGAAACGTTGCGCGGGGCGTTGACTTCGTAATAAAATACCAGCAGCGAGCAGGGGATGGCAAACGAGCCCATCAGCATGATGGCCGGCAGAAAATAGATATTATGGAATTGCCGGAAGGCATAATCAAACCCCAGATAAACGGCCACGGCCAAGATGGCCAGGCGCACGAAGGCCCACGGGCGCGGCCAGGACGTATCAATTTGGGCCAGCGTGGGGGTGGTGGCCGGGGTGCCGGATATGAAATAGGCCTCCACTTCTTCCGGGGTGCGGCGCTTGAGCACGTCGGAGAACATTTCCCTGGCATTAAAACCGGAGATCGGCTGCACGCCAATGGCGGAGGCCACCCCGGCGTTCAGGCTGTCGACCAATTGGGCGCCAAGCGTCTCAGGCCCGCGGGGGGTATCGGCGGCCAACTGCCACACCGAAGCGCCCAGCCGCAGGGATTGTCCCGGTCGCAGAATATCTTCATTGGTCATGCGGCCATCCAGGGAAGCGGCGCCGCCGGTGGCGTGAAACCAGATGTCGCCTTCGTGCAGCACCACGGCCAGAACGGTGTTGGCCATGTTGGGATCAACAGACAACACATTGCAGGATGTGGCGCGGCCCAGCGTGGTGGGCGCCGGGCCGATGGGGCAGCGGCGGCCGTGATCGGGGCCCGAAACGCACAGCAGCGACATGGGCGCGTTGTTGGCTGTGGCGTGCGACATGACGGGACTCCGATAAATTGCCTGGGAACAAGCGGCCAACTACAACGATGGCACGACGTCGGCCACGCGCACGGGCCGACCCGTGCGAATGGATTCCAGTCCGGCGGCCACCATGCCAAAACTTTGCAGGTTGTCGTGCCCGCTGGTTTCAGCGGGGCGGTTTTCGCGCACCGCACAGACAAATTCATGCAGAGAAAACGCCTGGTCCACGCGCGCCAGGCCGGGCACGTCCACTTTTTCCGCTTGCCATTTATTCTCCGCGGCGTTGCGCGTGTCTTTGCTTACGCCGGCGCCGGTCCACGCCAATGCGCCTTCGGAACATTGCAGGGTCCAATTGCCGTTCCAGGAGGTTGCGGTGCGGCGGGCGGTCCAATCGGCGCCATAGGAGAAGACCACCTTGTTCTGAAAAGTGATCACGGCCTTAAACGCGGCTTCATGCTGAAATTCGGGGGCGTGGGTGTGAAAACTGTGGACAAAAATGGTATCGGCGTCGGAATTGCAGATGTACCGCATCAAATCAAAATGGTGGATTGACATGTCAACTAACGTTGGGTATTCCATGGTTTCACGGAAAGAACCGCGGAAATCCGCCGGCAGGCAGAAGACCACATCCCCATGCACCAGCGTTCCACAAACCTGGTCCGCGACCATGCGGCGCAGCAGCCGCGGCTCGGGCCGGTAGCGGTAATTCTGGCTGATCATCAATTGCCGCCCGGCTTTTTGAGCCGTTCGCACCATTTCCATGCCGTGTTCAACGGTGTCGGCGATGGGCTTTTCCGACAGCAGATGCTTGCCGGCGGCAAAGGCCTCGCGGGCGTGTTGATAATGTATAGCTGGCGGGGTGACGGTCAAAACGGCGTCGGCCTCCACCTTCCGCAGGGCGTCGCTTAAGGCGGAGAAACAACGGTCGGCCGGCACATTCGCGGCGGTGGCGGCCTGCGCCAACTGGGCCGCATTAATATCCACCAGGGCCGCGTGCTGCGCCTCTTCGCTGGTGGCAATGAGCTTCAGCCAGCCGGCGCCGTGGCCGCCCACGCCGCACTGGATGATTCGCAATTTATCCATGAAGACCTCCGCGTAATGCCCGGGGTTTAGATGGTTATTAAAAATGGTTTCGCGACTGCGTCGGCGAAAGCCCCGCCATGAATGGGTGGGGCTGGTGAAATTTTATGTTATTAGGCTGGCGCGGCACGGCGTTGGTCGGCTTGTTCCTCGGCGTGATAACTTGACCGCACCAGCGGGCCCGATTCCACCACGGAAAAGCCCAATTCCAGGCCAGTTTGCTTCCATTGCGCAAATTCTTCCGGCGTCACCCAGCGGTCCACCGGAAGATGCTCCCGCGTGGGTTGCAGATATTGACCCAGCGTGAGAATTGACACGCCCACGGCTTTAATATCTTTAAGCGTTTCCAACAGTTCGTCGCGCTTTTCGCCAATGCCCAGCATCAGCCCCGTTTTTGTGGCAAAGCCCGCGTCAGCCGAGCGCTCCAGCAATTCCAGCGAACGCTGGTACTTGGCCTGCGGCCGCACCCGCTGATATTGGCTGGGCACGGTCTCAACATTATGATTAAGAATATCCGGGCCGGCGTCCAGCACCATTTGCAGGGCGGGCCACTTGCCGCAGAAATCGGGGATTAACACTTCAATGCTGCTGCCCGGTGACGCCGCGCGCACCTGTCTGATGGTGTCCGCCCACACGGCGGCGCCGCCATCGTTTAATTCATCCCGATTCACTGAAGTAATGACGACGTGGCGGAGTTTCATCAAGGCCACCGCCTGGGCCACGCGGCGCGGTTCATCAAGGTCCAGCGCGGGCGGCCGGCCCGTGGCAATGTTGCAAAACCCGCAACTGCGGGTACACACGTCGCCCAAAATCATTAGTGTGGCGGTGCCGCGGGCCCAGCACTCGCCCATGTTCGGGCAGCGGGCGGATTCGCAAACGGTGTGCAGTTGATGTTCGTCGATCAGGGCGCGCAGGCGCTGATAACCGGGGCCGGCGGGCATTTTCACCTTTAACCATGGGGGTTTGCGGGCCATCGGGGCGGACACGGACACGGCCGGTTCCGCCGAACCTTCGCTGATAACATTCAGGGGCAGAATGCGTGCGGTCATAACAGAAAAACTTTCACCGGTAAGAAACGCGAGGGCTTTCGTCCGTAACTTTGCAGGAAGTATAGCATACGTGGCGCGGGCGCGTCATGACGGCTTGCCCGCGGTTTCGGCGCCGGTTCCGGATTGCAGCGCCTTACCCGCCACAAAATCCGCCAGGCGGTCCAGACCGCGGTTGATGTTGTCCAGGCTGGTCGCGAAGCTGAAGCGCATGTGGTCGGGGAAGCCGAAATCATTGCCCGGCACCACGGCCACATGGGCCTGTTCCAGCAGGGCGCCGCAGAAGCCCACGGCGTCCTGGACCACAATGCCCTGGGGACCAATGGGTTTGTTAAACAATTCTCCAATGCCGGCAAAGGCATAAAAGGCGCCGGTGGGGCGGACGCAATGCACGCCGGGGATGGCGTTGAGCCGCTGCCACATGTGCGCGCCGCGCTTTTCAAAGGCCTGCCGCATTTCTTCCACGCAGCCCTCTGACTGTGGATTTTCCAACGCCTCGGCAATCGCCGGCATGCAGAAGCTGGTGATGTTGCTGGTCATCTGGCTTTGCAATTTGTTCATAGCGGAAATCAACGCCTTGGGCCCGGCCGTGTAGCCGATGCGCCAGCCGGTCATCGCGTAGGTTTTGCTTAGGCAATTGCAGGTAATGGTGCGGTTTTTCCAGAAGGCAAAATCCAACGCCGCCCATGAACTGGTCTTCTGGCCGTGGTACAGCAGTCGTTCATAAATTTCATCGCTGCATACCCAGATATTCCCGTGCGGGGCCACGGCCCTGGCCAGGGCGGCGAGTTCTTCAGGATGGTACGTGTGGCCGCCGGGGTTGCTGGGAGAATTGATAATAATCATGCGCGTGCGCGGCGTGATGGCGGCGGTAAGCTCGGCGGGGGTGATCTTGAAATCCCGTTCGGGACTGCCCTTCACCACCACCGGCACGCCGCCGGCCAGCGTGACCATTTCGGGGTAACTTACCCAATACGGCGCGGGGATAATGACTTCATCGCCGGGGTTAAGCACGGCCATGAACGCCAGATACAACGCATGTTTCCCGCCCACGGAGACAATAATTTCATCGGGCGTGTACGGCGTTTTATTAAAACGCGTCAGCTTGTCGGCGATGGCCTTGCGGGCCTCCGGCGTGCCGGCGGTGGGTTCATATTTGGTGCGGCCGGCCTCCAGCGCGCGAATGGCGGCGGCCTTGATAAACTTTGGGGTGTCGAAATCCGGTTCCCCGGCGCCGAAGCCAATCACGTCAATGCCCTGTTTTTTCATGGCATTGGCCTTGGCGGAAATGGCCAGGACGCCGTGGGCTTCTGCGG
>JAJZCU010000089.1 GCA_021828935.1 Planctomycetota bacterium
ATTTGTGCCGCCTTTGCGGATTATAAGCAGCCGTCCGGCAAATAGCGCTGGGGTCAGCCGCCCGCCGCACACCCTTTTTTTATTGGTAACAACGCCATGATCAGTAAAATCATTGCCGCCTCGGTGCAAAACAAGTTTGTCATTCTCATGTGCTTCCTGCTGCTGGTATTGGCGGCCGGCTGGGCCACGCTGCACAGCCCGGTGGACGCCGTGCCGGATCTTTCGGACACCGAAGTGATCATTGTTACCAATTACCCGGGCCAGGCGCCGGATGTGGTGCAGGCCCAGGTTACCTATCCGCTGGAAACCAGTCTGATGGGCATACCCGATGCCAAGGTGGTGCGCGGAACCAGCATGTATGAAACGTCGTTCGTTTATGTGATATTCAAGGGCGGCACAAATCTTTATTGGGCTCGTTCGCGGGTGCTGGAATATCTTAATTATGCCAAGACGCTGTTGCCGCCGGGCGTGAACCCCCAGTTGGGCCCGGACGCCACCGGCGTGGGCTGGGTGTACCAGTATGCGCTGTTCCCCGGATGGTATTGCAAGAATCATCCGCAGGGTATCTGGCATGACGCAAAAATGCGCAAGTGGTACGCCCACCAGGCTCAGGCGCCGGAAAAACGCCGAAACGAACTAACCTTCGTCCGCGCGTTTGACCGCCCCGGCAAGTCCCCCCTTTCCGGCCATCCACTGGTGGCCAGCAATGAGAATCTGGCCACGTTGCGCACGTTGCAGGACTGGCATCTAAGATATGAATTGGAATCTGTCCCCGGCGTGGCGGAAGTGGCGACGCTGGGCGGGTTTGTGAAGGAATATCAAATTATTCTGGAGCCATCCCGGCTGCGGGCATACAACCTTTCCATCGGGCACATTATGCGCGCGGTGCAGGCCTCCAATAACGATGTTGGCGGCTCCACTGTGGACATGAGTGAAATGCAGTACTTGGTGCGAAGCCAGGGGTATCTGCGGGGCCTGAAAGATTTTCGCACTATTCCGGTGGGCGTTGGCCCCAACGGCACGCCGATTCTGCTTTCTGATGTGGCGCATCTGCAAATTGCCGGCAAGCAACGCCAGGGCATTTGCGAATGGGATGGCCGGGGCGAGGTGGTGGGCGGAATTGTGGAAGCCCGCTGGGGCGCCAATGCGCGCAAAGTAATTTCCCGCGTAAAGAAAAAGCTAACCGCTATTCAGAACAGCCTGCCGCCGGGGGTGCTGATCAAGACCGGCTACGACCGCGCCAATTTAATTGATCGTTCCATCGCCACGCTGCGCGATACGCTCATTGAAGAAATGATCGTGGTCGCGGCGGTTTGCATCGTGTTTTTACTGCATGGCCGCAGCGCCCTGGTGGCCATCTTCGTGATTCCCAGCAGCATGTTGGTGAGCATGTTAATCATGTATTACCTGAAAATTAACGCGAACATCATGAGCCTGGGCGGCATCGCCATTGCCATTGGCGTGGTGGTGGATAGCGCCATTATTATGGTGGAAAATGCGCACAATCATTTAAGCGCCGAAGAAAACCACGTGGCGGCTGGGGGAAAGCCGCGCCCGTTCAACGACATTATTCTGGAATCGGCCATGGAGGTTGGCCCCAGCCTGTTCTTTAGCCTGTTGATCATCACCGTTAGTTTTCTACCAATTTTCGTGTTGCATGGGGAAAGCGGGCGCATGTTCCGCCCGCTGGCGTACACGAAAACATTTGCCATCGGCGCGGCGTGCATACTTTCCATTACCGTCATTCCCATTCTTATGTCATTTTTTATTACGCCCCGCCTGCTGCCCCGGCAATGGCCGGCCGCGGGCCGTGCCGCCGTCATCGCCCTGATCTTTCTGCCCGCCTTGTTTTTCGCCTTTCCGCCGGTCGATCGCGGTCTGCTGCTGCCGTGCCACTGGTGGCTATGCCTGGGCTGGATCATCGTGGCCGCGTTGCTGGTGCTCCCGCAGCGCATTATTCATGAAGAACACAACCCCGTGAGCCGCGTTTTGCAATGGCTTTACAACCCGGCATTCAAGCTGGCCATGGACATGAAGTATTTGTTGCTGGGGCTGGCCGTTCTGGCTTTGGCCACCACGATCTGGCCGCTGTCGCGCCTCGGCACGCAATTTAGCCCGCCCTTAAATGAGGGCGTGCTGCTGTATATGCCAACAACTTATCCCGGCATCGGTATTACCGAGGCCAAGGTTATTTTGCAGCAAACCGACCGCATGATTAAATCGTATCCGCTGGTGCGCAGCGTCTGGGGGCAAATTGGCCGGGCCAACACAGCCACTGATAGCGCCCCCATGGACATGGTGGACACCGTGGTGCGCCTGAAGCCCGTCGCCGACTGGCCCAAATATACCGTGGCCCGTTTTTATGACGGCTGGCCGCACTGGCTTTCATGGCCGTTTCGCCGCACGTTCTGGCCTGACAAAGAACGCATTGACAAGCATGAATTGATCAACGGCTGGAAGGACGCCGCGGGAGTCACGCATCCGGGCCTCAATGCCCGCGTGCAATTCCCGGGGCTGTCCAACTACTGGACCATGCCCATTAAAAATCGCACCGACATGCTCAACACCGGCACGAAGACGCTTATCGGCGCGCGGGTGATGGGACCGAGCTTAACAGAATTGTCGCGGTTGTCTTCGCAGGTTGCATCGGCCCTGCAACGGCTGCCTGAAACGAGGTCCGCGGTTTCCGACCGTCCCCTGGGCGGATATTACCTGGACATCACGCCCAACCGCGCCGCGGCCGCCCGCTACGGCATTACCGTCGGCGCCATTCAGAATGTGATTCAGACCGCATTAGGTGGCATGACCATCAGCACCATGGTCAAGGGCGTGGAACGATTTCCCATTGATCTGCGGTATGCCAGCGGCCTGCGCGGCCGCCCCAGCGCCATCCGCCGCGTGCTGGTGAAGGCCCCCACCGGCGCCCAGATTCCATTGGGTGAACTGGCCACGATCCGCATTGATCGCGGGCCGCCCATGATTAACAGTCAAGATACGCTGCCGGTTTCTTACATTAGTATTAACAGCAAAGATCCCAACATCTCAGGGTATGTCGCGGCGGCCAAGCGCGCGATACGCCATGTTAACATTCCCACGGGTTACTCCGTAAGTTGGGTTGGTGAATATCAACATATACGAAATGCCGATGCCCGTCTGCTGCTGGCCGGCCCGGCGGTGGTGCTGATCATTTTTGTGCTGTTGTTTGTGGCCACCCGCAGCGTGGGCCGCGTGCTGCTGATCATGCTTTCCGCGCCGTTTAGTTGTATTGGCGCATTCTGGCTCTTGTGGTTGCTGCATTATGAACTATCCACGGCGGTGTGGGTCGGCATGATCGCCCTGGCGGGCTTAAGTACAGAAACCGCGGTGGTGATGCTCTTATACCTGGACACCAGTTTCAAGGCCTTTGAAAAGGCGGGCCGCATGCGCACCGAGCGCGACCTTTACGACGCCGTGCATGATGGCGCCGTGAAACGCATCCGGCCCAAAACCATGACCGTGGCGGCGGCTTTTGTCGGCCTGACTCCTTTGCTGTGGGCCCACGGCGCCGGCGCCGATGTCATGCGCCGCCTCGCCGCCCCGTTGATCGGCGGTTTGTTTAGCAGTTTTATCATGGAGTTGCTGTTGTTCCCGGTTATTTATTTTATTGCCAAACGCATCGTGCTGCGCGACGTGTTTCGGAAAAATCAGCCGCCCCCGCCCCGCCCGGTGGTTGTGGTGGAAGATAAAGACACGGTTGTCGTGGGAGCCGCGTCATGAGCAACCTGCACCCATCATGTGCTGGCGCCGCAAAATGCCCATTAAAGGCCGCAACTTTTGGCGCAATGGGTCTGCTGGTCGCGGCCCTGCTGCTGTCCGGTTGCACCGACCGCCCCGACGGCGAAAACTTGCTGCGCCGTCAGGCGGCATACGCTGGCCGCGCGTACCGACACCGCTTTCGCCATCGGGCGCTTCCGCCGCTGGCCGCCGCCCCGACGCTGCGTGCCGTAATCACCCGCGCGTTGCTGGCCAATGGAAGTTTGGAAAATACCTTCTGGAAATGGAAGGCCGCCATTGAGCAGATTCCGCAGGATGGCACGCAGACCGCCCCGCTTGCCATTAGCGGAGGCACGGCGATTAATAACGGAAATTTGGCATGGAACAGCACCACGCTGGGCGCGCTCAATGACCCGATGACTGACATTTATTGGCCGGCGAAAGTTACCCATGCCGCGCAGCGGGCCCTGGACATGGCGCAGGCTTCGGCCAAGCAATTCCGGGCGCAGCGCTTTGCCATCCGAAAAAAAGTGGTGACGGCATGGTACGCCTATGCGCGCGATGCGGCGCTGGCCGCCGTGGATCAGCAAAACGTGGCCTTGTTAAAAATGATTGATTCCATAAGCTCCGCCCGCGTCTCCGCCGGCCGGGGCGGCGAACAGGATTTACTGCGCGCCCGCACGCATGTGGCCCTGGCGCGCAATGGCCGGCTCACGCGGCTGGCGCGCCTGCCCGGTGATTTGGCAACCCTTAACGCCCTGCTTGACCGACCCCCCGCCGCCCCGTTGCGCGCCCCGCATGAGGGTTCCGCTTCACCAACGCTGCGCTGGGCTGACGCCCGCCTGCTTGGCATGTTGCCGCACGACAACCTGCAACTGGCCGCCCTGCGCCGCAAGCTGGCCGCCCGTCGCGAAAGTCTCACGCTGGCCAAATTAAAGTATTATCCCAACTTTGACGTGGCCGCCACCACCGATCTGGCCGGCATGGTTCAAAATCTTTCCGGCGTGGTCACGATTCCGATCACGCGATACAAGGCGATTAACGCCGCCATCCGTCAGGCTCGCGACAACATTCGGGCCCAGCGGGCCGTCATCCGCCAGACCGGCGACAATCTGGCCGCCCGGCTGGTGCTTGACCTGGCCCTGTTCCACGACGCCGGCCGCCAGGTGGCGCTGTTAAAAAACATCGTGCTGCCCCAGGAAAAAATGGTGGTCAACGTGGAACGCGCCGGCTATTCCAACGGCCGCTCGTCTTTCATTGGCCTCATGCGCAGCCAAAGTTCTCTGTTAACCATCCAATCAATGCTTATCGACCAGCGCACGGCAATGCAGTTGCGAATCGCGGACATGGAAGCCATCCTGGCCCGCCGTTTAACCCCGCCCGACCGCCTCGCCGGCGGTCCACGGCGACGCTAATGCCGCGCACCAGACGTAAGAAAAGCTCAGCGCGACCACCAAATGCCACCGCCGGAACATCGACCCGTATTCCCGCCTTCCACAGCCGCCCACTTGCCCCACGCCGCCGTTCATTTATGATTCGTGCCGCTTGTTTTGGGTTTGGAACGAATTCATGACCGATGCACCCGCATTGCACATTGTTGATCTCACGAAAACGTATGCCCAGGGCAAGCGGGCCGTGCCGGCGCTTAATAAGGTTTCACTGGATGTGCCACCCGGCGAATGTCTGGCAATTATGGGCGCCAGCGGTTCGGGGAAATCAACGCTGTTGCACCTGTGCGCGGCGCTGGACCGTTTTGATTCCGGTGAGTTAGTGGTCGCCGGACAAAATCTGGCGCAATTGTCGGATTCTCAGCTAACGGAATTTCGCCGCAAGACGGTGGGAATTGTTTTCCAGCATTTTAATTTAATTCCCAGCTTAACCGTGCGTGAAAACATCGCCCTGCCGGCGCTGCTCCAGGGAAAAATCGATGACGCTCTCAATGCGCGCATTGACGCACTTTTGGAAAAACTGGCCATCGCGCACCGTGGCGGCCACCGTCCGGACGCCCTGTCCGGCGGTGAACAGCAGCGCGCGGCCATTGCCCGGGCGCTGTTGTTGCGCCCCCCGGTTCTGTTTGCCGATGAGCCCACCGGAAATCTTGATTCCACCAATGCTCAACGCTTCTGGGATTTATTGCGCCAGGCGGTGGGCGATGAACACGTCACCGTGGTGATGGTCACGCATGAGCCTTTGGCCGCCATGCAGGCCGACCGCGTGGTGGTGCTGCGCGACGGCCACATTGCCGGTGAATTTCAGGCCCAGGAGAACAGCAATGCCAGCCAGTTGGCAGCTCGCTATCAAACAATGGCGCATTAGACCGCTGCGGCCCATCCTGTGCATCCTGGCCATTACGGCGGCCGTGGCGCTAATCCAGGGCGCCGGCGCAGGATTCGACTCGGCCAAGGCCAGCTTTATGCGCGGCGTGTCCGCGGTGGCCGGCCATGCGGACATACACGTTCGACCAGGGTACAACACCGGCACGGGCGGGCTGCCGCCGGCCGTGCTGACCAAGATACGCGCCATGCCGCAGGTGAAGGTAGCGGCCGGGCGGATGCAGATGCAGGCCGCGGTGACGTTCGGCACGCGCCGCCGCATGGCGGGCGTTATTGGCGTGGATGTACCGCAAGATCAGGCCATACGGCCGCAAACGTACACATCCGGCACTTTTTTGACAGCAAAATCTGGGCAAATTGTTCTGGATTCATCCCTGGCGGCCCAGTTGCGCGCCCGGGTCGGGCAGACGGTGCAACTTTTGAGCGCAGTACGAAAAAAGCCGCAGGCCCTGCGCGTGGTCGGCATCTTTCATGCAACGCCCCTGAAACTGATTCTTCAACATCCCAACTGCCTGGTCTCCATTCAAACGGTGGCCCGGCTGCTGGCGCTGCCCGTGCGATACCACGATATTGATGTGCAGTTGAAGCCCGGCGTATCGCCGAAGTTATTCGCCGCCCAATTGCGGACGCGGCTGGGCCGCATGGCCCGCGTCACCACAGCGTCCGCCAAGCTCCAGCGCCTTAACCAACAGATGGAAAGTATCAACTTAACCATGGTGGCCCTGGCGGTAAGCAGCACCATCGCCGCGGCGTTTATCATTGGTTCCACTCTGGCTGTGGGGCTCGAAGAGCGGGTGCGGCAGTTTGGCACATTGCGGTGCATCGGGGCATCCCGCAAACAACTTATCGCCATGCTTCTCATTGAAGCCGCGTTGCTGATGGCGCCCGGATGCGCGCTGGGCATTGCCGGGGGCACATTAATAGCCCGCCTGGCCACGGCGCACTTCCCGCATATCTTCCCCGTGTTTCATATTGGCGCCGCCACTTTTGCCGAAGCTTTGGCCTGCGGCATATTGGCCACGCTGGTGGGCAGCCTGCTGCCACTCTGGCAACTCTTGCAGGTAACGCCCATGCAGGCGGTGCAGATTATGGGGCGAGTGCAGCGCTCGCCGTCGGCGTACATCGCCGCGCTTGCCGGGGGGCTGGCCCTGGCGCTGCAGGCGCTGCTCTGGCAAATTCCCGATGTGCGGGTCCGCTTCTGGGTGTATGTGCTGGCCGGAATACCATTGATATTTATTGGCTGGGCCATGTTTGCGCCGCTGGTACTCACGCTAGCGGCGCCCGCGATGTCGCGCCTGTGCGGGGCGGTGTTCCGCGTGCGACCGGAATTGCTGCGCACGGCGTGGTCGCGCACAATGTGGCGGGCGGGCGTGATGATCGCAGCGTTAATGATTGGCGCCGCCCTCTTCGGCGCCATTCGCACCCGCGGCAAGGGGCTGGAAGCGTCCTGGCGTTTCCCAACAAAATTTCCCGACCTGTTCCTCGACAGCCTGTTCGCCCCGTGTGGTCATCAGCAGCATGT
>JAJZCU010000090.1 GCA_021828935.1 Planctomycetota bacterium
CTGGGCATGAAAAGTTCATCCAGCCGGGCCGCGTCGAATATGTCGCCGCTGACATAGCCGGCGGGGCGAAACAAAACGCTGAACTCTGAACCGTTGACTTCCGGCAATTGGCGCGGCATGAATTCGCTTTGCAGGCGGCCGGCCAGGCGCATTTCTTCATCAATCTGCGTGATCCGCCCCACCTGCTGTTGCAGTTTTCGCAATGTCTGGTTCTCGCGCTCCACCGTTTCTAAAAGCGGGTCCACGCACCCAAAGCCCAACATGCAGCCAGCCAGCAGATCAGGATCAGCGCCCCACGGCAGCACCACGACGCCTTCACCGCCGAATGTATCAGCCATGGCCGGCGCCGCATCGTCCGGCGCAACGATTACCACGCCGATCGGGCGCTCGCGGGCCCGGCTTAATAACTGCCGCGTGTGGCGCTGCGAATCGGCGCCAACGTCGGCGCCCGCGACGATGATCACCGCGGAAAGATGTTCCTGGGAGAAATTTTCCAAAGCATCGGCGGTTCTGGCGGCCAGCAGTCGTATGTCCGGCCGGCTTAACAATGTTTTAAGCGGCGGGACCGCCCGGGGCGCAATGTCAGTTGCCAGCAGAATCCGCATGGGAAGTTGCATGTGCTCTCCATTCCAGCGGTCACTTTGCCGGACCGCCCCTCCCGCGCCGCGCGGGCGCGTTGGGAATCGTCAAAATCTCTCGTCCATGTCTCCCATCGGCGGCTTGCCGATGCAACTTAAGGGCGCGCCGGGGAATTGCAATGACGTCCCGCCGCGTGATGTTGAGCTTGCGCACCCACCCGGCGTTAAGCTCTATGGCATAACGTATCGGCACATTGCTGGGGTACAGTTCGTGGCTATTTCCGTGGGGTTTCATGCGATAGGTTTGGACGACGCGATGATGCCGGTTCAAAAAAATAACATCCAGGGGAATCCAGGTATGCTTCATCCAAAAGATTTCACGGTGCGCCGGCCGAAAAACAAACAACATACCAGCATGGGCGCCCAGACGGCGGAGGTACATAAGCCCCTGCGCCTGCTGCCGGACTGTCAGCGCCACCTGCAGATGAAAAACCGTGCCTTTGATATGCACAAGCACCTGCGGCAACTTCTGCGGCGCGGGCCTGGGCTTGGGCGCACGGGAAAGCCCCCCCGGCTGCGTTGGGCCCGGCGATGCGTCAGCCGACTTTTTGCGGCCGGAAAAAGCGGCGATGATCATGGCGCCCAACGCCACCAACGCAATGCCAATGCACAACGAAACCGCCCGGCGTGTCCAGGGTCGCATGGGCGCGGGGCGTCGGGTATGGCCTGACTGTGATGAACTTTTCATGCCCAGACTATATCACGGCGGCGCCTGGCTTTCAGCGCCGCGCGCCCGCCAGGTTGAAATAATTTTTATTTTTATGCGTCTTTGGCCTTGAGAGACCCCGTGAGTCTGTTATAACCGTTGCCTGGCCGCCTGCGGAATGCGTGATGCATTGCCTTTCAGACGCACATGATAAATTGAAATAAGGTGCATGTTGCCGGGCGAAGGAATCACACCCGAAATTGAACGATTTATCTGGAGCCATATCCCTTCGGTGGCGGAATTGGAAATTCTGCTGCTGCTGCGGGAAAAAGCCCCGCGTGAATTCGATGCGGCCACCGTTGCCGCCGAGCTGCGCATTGCGCCGGCCGGCGCGGAGGCGGGTCTGGCGGATCTGGCGGGCAAGCGGCTTTTGGAAGCCAATCGGCAGGTGAAGGGCCAATACCGTTACCAGCCGGTAAACCCCGGATTAAATGACATGGTCACGCAACTGGCCGCGCTGTATGTCTCCTGGCGGGTGAGCATTATTGAATTAATTTTTGCCAAACCGCCGGACCAGATTCGGGCCTTCGCCGATGCGTTTCGTATTAAGCGGGGTCCATCTCATGACTAGCATTTTATACCGACAGGCCGTGCGTGGCGCCACTATTGTAAAGGAACTGCCATGACAGCGCATGTGGCGGAACTTGTCTATTTGCTGTGCTGCGGCACTAGTCTGCTGTGCGCGGTGTTGCTGCTGCGGCGCTTCGCGCGACAACGGGTGCATATTCTGCTGTACAGCGGTCTGTGTTTTGCCGGCCTGGCGATTAACAATCTGCTGGTGTACCTGGATTTTGTGGTTCCGCACACCCACTGGACGCTGGCGCGTAATTTGGTTGCCGCCGGCGCAACTCTGGTGCTGGTTTTTGGGCTCATCTGGAACACCCGCTAAACACGGCGCGGGGCATCTGAGCCCCCATAGGAGAAAAAACATGACTCGCTTTGAACCTTTCCTGCTGGGCCTCATCGCCATGGGAAACTTTGTCATCGCGCTATTTTTTCTCCGGTTTTTCATGCGCACCGCGGACCGGCTTTTTCTGCTATTCGGAATCGCCTTCTGTATTTTGGGCGTGGACCGTTGCGCACTGCTGTACGTGAAGGCATTCAGCGAAACCGGTACCGGAGTTTATCTGCTGCGACTGCTGGCGTTCGGACTTATTTTATTTGCCATTGTTGATAAAAACCGCGGGCCAAAGGCGCCATAACTTTATGCGGGGCGTCGGGCCCGTGCCCGCGCGGCATGAAACGCTATTTAATGGCCGGCGCGTACCGCGTGGATGCCCGCCGCCGCCTATCGCCGATGCAAGATTATGAATAAACCGCAGAGTCGCTGAAAACGCTGAGACGACGTGGAGAAACGGGTTTGGGGGCGTTTGAAATGATGGGGGGTGGCCATCTTGGCCGCCGGGAATCGGGGGGCGACCATACTGACCGCCAAAACCTGCGACCACATGGCGCTCCCAGAATTCATGCTGATCTTAACATTCTATTGCGGCGGGCTAGAAGCCCCGCCCATGGAGAAACCCGCCCCCCATTATGGCCGTCCTCCGTTCGTGCTTAGGATCGCCGAATGATCAACTGTCGCATTCCCTGGCCGTCCAAGCCGTATAAATTGGTAGTCCCCCTCGGGACGGATGAATTTCTGATGCGTTACTGTACGCTGATTTTAAGAACCGCGGTTCAGCCGTGCCTGCGTTCCGAGGGTTCACCCCCTGGCTGTTTTCCGACGCCCAGAGGCCCAGGGGGGTAAAGGCTGGCGTGAATGTCTTCCAAATTGCATCCGGCCCAAGGGGTCTTAGATGCCGCTCACGCCGTTGGGGCGTTCATTCGTCCCTGCGGGACTGGGAATATCCCCGCGCCCTGTTCCAGGGGCTTCACCCCTGGCTATTTTCAGACGCCCGAAGGGCTGCGGTGCGCGGGCCATGCCCGGCCTGACTAGAATCCCCGGAGGCTGGCAAGCGCAGTATTGTTCCGCCCCGCATTCACACCGCGCCAAGCGCCGCCCCGAAGCCCCACAACACCAACCCAATGATGGCGTAGCTTCCCGCCACCCAGCCCACGGAAACGGCCGACATTTTTCCACTGGCGACCAGCGCCAACGCCGGCGCCGCCGTAAACCACGCGCGCGACGCCGTGGCGACGTACGTGGCCTCAAGATATGCCACGATCGGCGCCAGCAGAAACAAACCCGTACTGATGATGCCCACCGCGCCATCCGCCCACGTTGCCTGGCCGCGGCATTCCAGCAAACCAAAAATAAAAATCGCAAACCCGCCCTGCATCGCCAGTGCAGGCAACAAATTAATGGCATGACCATCATGCAGCCAGCCAGCAATGGCCAAAGCCGGAATGGCGCTGGCGAATACCGCGCCCAGGGCCAGCATGTGCTGCAGCGTTTCAGCGCCTAACGCC
This sequence comes from Planctomycetota bacterium, assembly GCA_021828935.1. GTDB lineage: Bacteria > Planctomycetota > Phycisphaerae > WQYP01 > WQYP01 > JAJZCU01. Next base: position 3,754 of record JAJZCU010000090.1, read on the forward strand.
GGGCGCCGCAACGCGGTGAGCGGCCAGATTAAAAACCACGCCCCAGCCAACGCCAAATTCACATATGTCCAGGCATCTCGGAGCGTCTGGCCCGGCACGGATGGCAACAGGCTCCAGCGCACGTTTAAGGCCGCCAAAACCAGCGCCGCGCCCGTCGCCACAATGGTCAACACGCTGGTCCATGTGGGAAATTCAGGCGGCGCATTTTCCATGGCGTAAGCCAGTGAAACTACTTTTGTGTGATCATTTGCAAGTCGCATCAGACGCCACCTGTTGGTCCACGAAAGGCCAGCCGCGCATTTACGATAAACGGATTGGACCAAATGCCGGCACGGCGCGATCATCCGAATCATGGATGTTACATACCGGGTTGAAACCACGCCCGTACCAAAGGTCGCGGCCGGGCAAATCTTTTTTGCTTATTGTGGTATGTACAATGGCCTTGTTGGTCGCCAACTCCACGCCATAGACGCAGTCGACATTGTTGGCGTCGAAGACCGAAAAGCCCACCGGCCGGCCTCCCGATGCCAATTCGCCATCCACGTTGCCAAACTCCACCACCACATCGCCACGTTCGCCGTTGGCGCCCGCCTTGACAGTCACTTTTTTCAGCGTAATCGGGGCCATCCCCGCGCCCCGCCCCGCCGCCAGATGACCCATGGCCCCTGCCAGGCGCTTACCCAGACGCTCCGTGTCCGGCCCGCCGATATGAATGCCGTCATCCAATGCCAGATCAATCGCCGGCGCCACGGCCAGCCGGGAGATCGCCTCCGGCAGACGGCGTTGCTGTTCCTGAATGCTGTTCCAATGCGCCGGATCGCCTCCGGTCACCACGCGCGCAATTTGTACAACAACAAATGGCAGCTTCGATTTACCCAAATCGTCGCGTACCTCCGTAACGAATTCCTGCATCCGCGCCGTGTAGGCGCTGGCCGGTCCGGCGGAAGCATCGCTTTCCCCCTGATACCACGCCACGCCGGAAATCAAGCCGCCGCATTTCACCACGCGGCGCAGCATGGCGCCATACAAGCTGACGCCGCTTAAATCTTTCTTGTGCGGATTCCACTGCTCCATGCTGGTGCCGCCGTGGGCGCAGCTAATTAATCCCTGCGGAACGCCCGTTCGCTTGAGCATTTCTTTAGCAAACGCCAGTCCCGGACCCACGCCGTAAACACGTGGGGTCGGCGGCGGCGCACCGGCGCCGATTGCCGCATGCACCGGGTCCACCGCGCGATGCAATTCATGCAACGGATCCTTCGCCACACCCCACGCGTCGTGCATGTAGAATGCCCGCACCCGCGGATCGGGCGACACCGCATAATTCATGCGACCGCAGCCTTCCATGTTCGACTGCCCCGCCAAAACCCATACATCGCCCACCAGCACGTCGCGTACCATCAGCGTATCCAAAGGCGGCTTTTTGGGATGCGCCAGGATCCGCATCTCGACATCGTATGGACCGCCGGATGAGATGCCCCTTAAGTCAACCATAAAGTCGTCGCCGGTGACTATCAGGACATCGTCCCACGGCAAATTTGCTGTACGCCCCGGGCCGGCGACGCGCATTTGCAACATGCCCGAATGCGGCGAATTTCCAACGAAGCGGGCGTTACTAAGATTGGCTGAATCCCGTTGCAGCACCATATGGTCAAAGAGACCGATCTTTATTTTCACGGTTTATAGCTCCAGATAATCGATGCGCTGATATGTACCGCAAGCCGCGTGGCCATGCAATATGCAATGCTGCCCGAAGCCCGCCATGAATGGCTTGTCGTTACCCAGATTGCCGGCTCACGCCCTCGCTCCGTCGCCTGGTTGTCGGCTGGGCGCTCTGTGCGTCAGCATTTTATTAAATAACCGCAGAGTAGCGGAGAGCGCCGAGAACGACCTGCAAGGCGATATCTCGCAAGAATCAAGACTGGTTTATTCCAGCGGTGCTCATAAATTGGAGCCGTATTGTAATTTGGCCGTGGCGTCCAGGAGAACCGCGGATGACGCTGATGAACGGGGGTACGACGAAGTGGAAGAATGATTTTGCCCCCTTGCCGGTTGTTCATGGCGCCGTTGGCCACGGTTCGGCTAACTGTTTGTCGCCCGTTCTTGGCGGCCTTACGCCGGTAATCAAACGCCGGCAACCTGACCCATTGCTCGAACGGCAGGTCGTGGTCGAAACCAAGTCCGTCCGGAAGACGGGAAAATGCCACAGAGGGGCCCATCGGGCGCCCCGAGGTCACAGAGATACTTTTGGCCCCACCGATCAACCGTATTTCGACAAACTTCAAAGCTTGCAGCGCCAGGGCCATTCCCTATTAATTCGTCCGTGTTCTCCTCTGTGTACTCTGTGTACTCTGTGTACTCTGTGGCTAATAATAATCTAAAGTCGCCGCCCGCGCGGCGCCAACCACTGCCGTTCATAATCCTCGATCCGGGCGACGGAGACGGGAGCGCGCGCGATCGCGGCGGACGCCGTTCGCCATCTCTCCGCCGCGCAATGATCAATGAAGGCGCTGCGCTTAATGATCAATGCTCAAAAATAATGAATTCCTAATTTCTGATCATTGGTCATTGATCATTTTTCACGATCATTGATTATTGATCGTTCAATCGCCCCAGAAACCCCACGCGCGTTTCTCCCGGCCGTCGCAGCGCCCTGGCGCCTCCGCGGTTAACTTTTGACGCACCATCGGCGGCGGGCATCCGGGCGATCCGCGCTGCCGGCGTCGTGAAGTGCCGACTGTTTGACATTGCGGCCAGCCAAGCAATGCCCTTAGCATAGCAATCGATTTTCAGCCAAGTTGGATACGCATGAACCCATCCTACACGTTGCTTCGGCCCGAGACTCCGGAAATGGCGGACCTGGGCTTGCGCTGTCTCATGAATGGCCTGGACGAAGAGCCGCGCGAGACCGGCGCCGCGGCGCGCTACCGCGAACAGTTGCGTCAGTTTTACGTGTACTGCGGCAGCATGGGCATTGACCCGCGGCGGCAGGTGATGGCCTTTGCTGATGGAAAACTTCAGGCCATGGCGCTCTGGATTGCCTCCCCCGGGCACACCGCCCTGCTGTTCACGCCCAACCTGATGGAACATCCACAGCTTGCGCCGGCCTGCGGCGTCTGCATTGCCGCGGCCATTTCAGATGCCCTGGCCAACGGCGCCGAGTTGGTGCAGGCCATGGTGGACCCGCGCGACGCACTGGCGGTCAGCACGTTCACCGCTGCGGGCCTGGAGCCGCTGGCCACGCTTAGCTACATGGAACGCCGCCCGCCGTTGTTCTGCCCCGTGGTGCGATTGCCCGCGGGCGTGAGCCTGCGCACGTACGCGCCGGGGGCGCATGGGCTGTTCGCCGCCGCCATTCAGGACAGTTATCAAGAAACATTGGACTGCCCGCGCCTGGCCGGGGCGCGCAATGTGGACGACGTAATCGCCGGCCACAAAGCAGCCGCCCCCTTTGATCCGGATTTGTGGGCCTTGGTGATCGTGGACAACCGTCCCGCGGGCGTTTCACTGCTGGCCCATGTGCCGGCGCGCAACTCGCTGGAGGTGGTGTACCTGGGCCTGGCGCCCTTTGCGCGAGGCCGCGGCATTGGCAAGGCCCTTATGCAGCAGGCGCTGGCCTGCAGCGTGCGGCGCGCCTGCGCTCTGTTAAGCGTGGCCGTGGACGCCGCCAACACGCCCGCGGTGAAATTATACCGACGCGCAGGCTTTGCGCAAGTCGCGGACAGATTGGCCATGGTCCATCTAAAAGATCAGAAATCCCCGTAAACATCGCATTTTTTTGCTGGTCATAATTGGCCGGGCCGGTTGTACACAAGGCCGCGCAGCGATTGTGCATAA
>JAJZCU010000091.1 GCA_021828935.1 Planctomycetota bacterium
ATCATAAAAAGTTTGTCGGCCATGACTTCAGACGCAAAGGTTTGGAATGGGCCATCCGCACCGTGGCGGCGACCACCAGTCGATGGAATTTATTGGTTGTCGGCCTGGGAAAAGTGCGGGAATATGTGCAACTGGCGGCCGGGCTGGGAGCGGAAGATCGCGTAAAATTCATCGGGCCCACGGCCCATATGCACGAGGCCTACGCCGCCGCTGACGCACTTTTGCTACCAACTTTTTATGATAGTTTTGGATTGGTTGCCGTGGAGGCCATGGCCCACGGCCTGCCGGTCATTAGCACGGAATTCCTGGGCGCGGCCTACCTGGTCCGGGAACACGGCGCCGGGACCATTGTGCCCAGCCCGCGCGACGTACCGGCCATGGCCGCCGCCTTGGATCAACTGCCTTCTGACGTGCCCGGCCGACAACGTTTGGCCACTGCCGGACGCCTGGCCGCTCAGCAAATGACAGCCGCGGACTATGCAAACCGGTTGCTGCAACTGTACGATAACTTCTTAAAAACCAACCCCGATCCGCGCCGTTTCAGTCGCTTTTAACTGGCGGCGTAACATCGGCCCGATTGGACCGTGCTTCCATGACGCGGCGACCTGCACTTAGGAGAACATGCTGACGCTTCCCACGATCCTGATTCTAATGGCCGGTCCGATTGGCGCCTATTTGCTGGGGTCCATACCCTTTGGGCTGTTAATAGGTTTTATGCGCGGCGTTGATTTGCGCACGCGCGGCAGCGGCAACATAGGCGCCAGCAACCTGGGTCGCGTGCTGGGGCGCCGATATTTTTGGTTTGCGTTTATCTTGGATGCATTGAAGGGGTTTCTACCGGTGTTGGCCTGCGACCTGGTCGCGCACCGCCTGCACTTAACCATCTGGGCCGTGGTGCTCACCGCGCTGGCGGCGGTGCTGGGCCACATATTTCCTGTTTACTTAAAATTTCGCGGCGGCAAGGGCGTGGCCACCACGTTCGGCGCCATGCTGGGCATTTGGCCGGCGTTTACGATGGCCACGCTGGCCGCCCTGGGCGTTTTCGTGCTGGTGCTGCTGGTATACCGCTATATTTCATTGGCTTCCATTCTGGCGGCCGCCGCCCTGCCCCCGTTTGTTGCCCTGGCCGGTCGCTTTGCGCAGGTCAAACTGCTGGGCATGGAACCGCAGCGCTGGCGGCATTTGCTGCCGCTGGTGGGCCTGGCCGCCATGGCAAGCCTGCTAATAATTATGAGGCACCGCAGCAACATCAAGCGGCTGCTTACCGGCGCGGAAGCGAAGGTTGGCGAGCGCACCAGCGAACCGGCCGCGCCACAATCACAGCCCAAAGGCTGACCGCCGCGAAAGAACACGAGCGTGGCCGGCGTCTGCGGCCATTCCCGCCCCTGATTTACGCGCCGTTTGCGGGCGGTTTCAGGCGGTCTTCGGCGTCCTTGGTCAGCAGCCCGGATTGCAGCATGGCGTCGATTTGCGCTTCAACCCGTGCCTTGTTTTTGATCGAAGCTGCGAACCCCATGGCGCGCAAGGTCTGCGTAATTAAAGCCTCGCGCGGCACGGCAAACTGCTGGCGCACCAGGATCCCCAAGGCCAGAACGATCTCTTCCGACGCAATCATTTCAAAATCGCGGTTTAACGGCTCGCCACGCCAACGTAACGGCGGGGTTGTCATTTCCGGCGGCCAAATGAATGCTCCGCGGCACTTGACCTGTTCAGATTCACGGGCCTTGGCCAGGGCATCCATGACGCGCTGCCGCACCCGTGGACCGACGCGCATAATTCCGTAACATTCACAGGCGCGGCGAGCCAGTTCGTCCTCATGAATTGGTCCCTCCGCCTGCACCACCTTCACCAGCAGCCTCACCAATACGTTCATTTGCTGCGTATAAAAGGCGTCCGCGCTAAAAGGCGTCTGCTTGATGAATTTATTGTACACGACCATTCCCGGCAGCAACGCCGTGGCGCCGGCCGAGTCGTCGGAAAATAGCGGGGGCGGCGCGGCCTGGGAGACAATCGCCGGCGACGCTGCGCCCTGCGCCGCAAACTTTGGTTTCAACGTGCCGGCCTTGGCCTGTGCAATCGAGTTCATCACGGCCTTGATTTGTTCATCGGGCTGGCGGAACCAGTCAGTGGACCAGATGCGGTGAAAGCGCCAGCCGAGTTGCTCGAGCACCTCCTGCCGCAGACGGTCGCGGTCGCGGGCGGTGGCGGCGCTGTGGTAAGAGGCGCCGTCGCATTCAATTCCTAACAGATAATGACCGGGATGTTCCGGATCCACCACGGCCATGTCTATGGCGTAGCCCGCGCTGCCCACCTGCCGGCGCAGTTGCACTCCGCGCTGCGTAAGAGCATCGTAAACGGCTTCTTCAAAGGGGGATTCCGCTTCGCCATCGTTGTTCGCGATCACCGGCAGCGTTCCGGTTTCGACAAATTCCAGATAGCGTTGAAAGGCCAGGGAACCGCGTGATTTTTCATTCTTAATATCCATATCGCGGGCCAGAATTGATGTGAATACGACGTAACGAAGGCGGGCCCGCGTGATCAGCACGTTCAGCCGCCGCCAGCCGCCTTCGCGGTTCAAGTTGCTTACGCTGCCAACGCGCTGCCCCGCCACTGCCGGACCATGCCCCACGGAAAGAAAGATCACGTCGCGCTCGTCGCCCTGAATGGTCTCAAGATTTTTTACAAAAAATGGATCGGTCCGGTTGGCCGCAAAGAACGCCTCCTGCGATGGATCCGCCTTGCGGCGCGCTTCTATTTCATCCTGAATCGCCTGCTGCTGAGCCACGCTAAACGCCGCCACGCCCAGCGAAATGTCCGGGTGTTCTCGCGCATGCTCAAACACCGCTTCAGCCACGCGCGCCGCCTGGGCGCGGTTGGTGCTGCTTTTTCCACGGTCATACATGTCCGTAGGTTCATAGCGCATGCTCAGGCCATACTCAGTATTATCGTGGTGGCATGAGGGAAAGACCACCAGGCCATTGTTATAAAATTCAGAATTGGAAAAACTAATCAGCGATTCATGCCGACTCCGGTAATGCCAGCGCAAGGCCAGCTTGGGCATCATCGCCTCGCCGCGGTCCAGAATGCTTTCCATGTCGGTCAGGCCGGCCTCCCCTTCTTCCGGGGCGTCTTTTTGTGAATCCGATTCCAAGCTGGCGAAGAGCCTGGTCGGCGGCAACTGTTTGCTGTCGCCCACCAGCACCAACTGCCGGCCGCGGGCCACGGCGCCCAGCGCATCGGCGGGCTCCACCTGACTGGCCTCGTCAAATATGACCAGATCAAACTGCACGCATTGCGGGTCGAGATATTGCGCCACCGAAAGCGGGCTCATCATGAAGCACGGCTTGATGCGCTGCACAGCCTCCGGCGCGTCGCGCAGCAGCCGGCGTATGGTGCGACCGCCACGTTTGCGCCGAATTTCGCCCTGCACAATGCCCAGTTGTGAATGTTTTGCGGCCTCAAATGAAAGGTCCGGGCGCCGCGCCGCCGCCTGGCGATAAATGCGACCGCTGTTCTGCCGCATGGTTTCCCGATCCAGCCGGGCGAATTCCAGCGTGAGACCCTCATGCGCAGCGCCTTGAAACAGCCGCAGCGCGTCGCGGCCGGCCAGGGCCAGTTCCGCGAGATCAGACATCATTTGTTTTTCGAAACAGACCAGCAGCAATTCTGGTTCAAGCGCGGTGCTTGTCGCCTTGCTAATAAATGGCAACGCAGCGGGGAACTCAGCCGCCGCAGCCAGCGTCTGCTGCAAAAGAAACATTTCGGGTAAACGGTCTTTGGCAGTGGCCGTGGCCTGGGCCCGCGCTTCCAGATCACCCAGGGCGACGGCCTGTAGCGTCGCGGGGAACGGCGGAGCGTCGGCCGCGCCAAGGGCCCCGCGGAACTGCCTGTAAACATTTTCCAGCGCCCCTGCGGCATCCCGCTGCCCGGCCAGGGCATTCGCCAAAGGAGTTTTGTCGACGGCCGGGCTTAATAATTTTATTCCGGTTTCCGTCAACTCCCCCGCTGCCAACGTTGCCCGCGCTTCCACCAGCCAGCCCGAAAGCGTCACCAGCCGTTCCGGCGGCGTTTCGAGGCCGGACCACGCCCCGCCAAACAATTCATGGGCCCTGTCGCCGGACGCTTCCAATGCCTTTTTCCGGGCGAAAAACTCGTCCAAGGCGCCAATATCCGCCACGCGCGTGGGCAAGTCCGGGCGGTACGCAGGGCTCATGCACTTCCGTATCGCGGCGCGGTCACGCCAATAATCAAGCGAAAACCAGCGCGTGACCCCGACTTGCTTTTGTGCCCGTGCGCGCAGTGCGGGCAAATCCAGCGCGGCGGCCTGTTCCAGCCGCCAATGGGTCTGCAACGCTTCGCGCCGGCGGCCATAATCGCGCAATTGGTTCAGCAACTGTTCCGCTTCGCGCGGCATTTTGTTCCATAGCGCCTTGTCAACTAAATCTGCGCAGGCGGGATCGGACTTTAAAATCAATTCCCCGGCGGCCAGGGCGCGGTGCGCTTCAGCCACAGTTTGCGGCGCAGACAGCCCCAGCAGGCCCGTCACCGCCGCAGCACTCGCCCGGAATGCGGCCGTTTTATCCGCCAGCCCCGCCGCCTGCTCGACCAACGCATTTTGTTGGCCGCCGGTCAACTGCCCCGTGGCGCTGGCAACGCGCAGTCCAAACCACGGATGCTCCGCAACGGGGCCGGTTTCCTGCAGCCGCCCCGATATCAGCCCCAGGAGGTCTTTCAGGGCGTCAAGGTGTTTACGGTCCCAGTTTTCGCAACCATGCAGCGGCGTTTCCAGCAGTGGCACGTCCCGGAGCTGGGCCAGCCGGCCAAATACGTAATAAGGAGTACGCTCCGACGCGCCGATGGGGGCATGCAATTGATTCACATAATCGCCCAGCCGCCGTTTTAAGTCGCCCAGGCGGCCGAACATATCGGCCGGGGCGTCGTCCGGTGCCGGCTGCGTGCCCAGTACGCGCTCAAGTTCATTCAGCATGGCGGCACGGGTGGCCTTCGTGCTGTGCAGTTCCATGCAGAAGTCGCCCAAACCGGCCTTTTCCAGCCGGCTTTTCACAACTTCCAACGCCGCCCGCTTTTGACTGACAAACAATGCCGTTTTGCCCGCCGCCATGCATTCCGCAAGAATGTTGGCGATGGTTTGCGATTTGCCCGTGCCCGGCGGGCCTTGTATTACCAAATTGCCCCCCTGCTTAACCGCCGCAATCGCCGCCTGCTGGCTGGAATCGGCGTCCATGATTTGAAACGTGGTTTCGGGCTTTTGAATTTTATCAATGTCTTCCGGACGCGGCAGGGCCTCGGAAACCGGCGCCAGGGCGGCGCGGTCGCCGCACAAGGTTCGCAGGAGCGGGTTCATTAGCGGCCCGCCATTTTCGGGCCAACGCTCGGCGGCCAGGTCCATGTACATCATATATTTTGAGAAAGAAAACAGGCCCAGCCCGCTGGCGCCGCTGACCACCCAGCCCGGCTGTTGGGCCACCGCCGCCGTCAGCCCCGTCATGAATTGCATGACGTCAAAATCCTGCCAGGATTCCGGCAGGCCCGGAATTTTTATGCGAAAATCCCGGTCCAATTTCTTTTCCAGGCACGGGTTGAACACGGGGTCTTCGCCGCTGCCCTTAAGCTTAAAGCCTTCCCGGGCCGTGGCCCGCTCCAGGGAAACCGGCAGCAGAAAAATCGGCGCCCGCACAACATCACTGCGATCCTGCGGCTTCCAGGCCAGAAAACCGGCCGCCACGAACAGCACGTTCAAACCCAATTCTTCCTGGGCCGACCGCGAGGCTTGGTACAAGCGCAGCAGCCGGTTGCCCAGATCCGTATCCGTGTGCGGCGTGCGCAAACGGCGCGGGCCGGATTCCGCGACGGGCGCGGCGTCCGCATTGGAATCGTCGTCCGCGGATTCATCGGCAGCGCTGGACGCAGAGCCCTCGTTAGTATCGACCGGTTGCAGCGCCGCGGGAACGGAGGTCGCGGGCTGCGGGCCAAGGGCCGCCAAATGCTCTCCGTTGCCGTTGCGAGCATGCGCCGCATGAGCCGCCGCGCGGGCGCCATGATCAAAGCTCACAACGCCTTCCTGCTGGGCCAGCAAACGCCATATTTTTTCGATCGGCTCGCCGACAATTTCAACGGAAGCGACCTTGGGGGCGCGGTAGTTCAGCAGCTTGTTAGATAATCCCAGGTCCAGCAGTTGGTCGCGCGCGGCGTTCAACTGCGACTCAACAGTTTCGGGCATTCCACACCATGTTTGATTCACGCGGTTGCAAACCGTGAATTGTAGGGCACGCCCACCGGAGAGCAATACCGCGGGGATCGCCGCCGTGTCCGCGTTCATCCGTGTCATCCGCGGTTGCCACCATTCGGTCTTCGTCCGCGTGCGGTTTATCTCGCTTCGGGCTTCCGCAACACCAGTAGCCGGTCGGAGCCGACGGGTTCGTCGCAGACCCATCGCCAACGGTGTGCGTCGGCAAGATGGGTCAGGGGCGGCCCATGTAAGGCGTGGCGGGCCGCGGGGTCGGCCATGATCATGGGGGCAAGGTAGACCTGACATTCGTCCACTTCACCTACAGCCATTAAACTGCCAAGTAATTTTGGCCCCCCTTCCACCAGCAGGTTTTGAATTCCCTGCCGTCCAAGGGCCGCCAGCAGACGGTTCAACGCCACCTGCCCGGCGCTGTCGGCAGCAATTTCTAATAAGACCGCGCCGGCTGCCCGCAGGCGACTCAGGCGTTCACGGGCCGGATCATCGGTCGCCGGCGCGTGCGCCAGCAGCAAAGGAAATTCGCGGGCGGATTTTACCAGGGCGGATTCCACGGGCAGCCGGGCCTGGGTGTCGACAACCACGCGTTTTGCCACACGCCGCACCGCCTGCGAATCCCGCGGCCGGGCGGTGAGTTGCGGATTGTCAGCCAACGCGGTCCCGATGCCCACCATTATTGCGTCCATGCGGCCGCGCAGCACCTGCACGCGTTCGCGTGCTTCGGGCCCGCTGATCCACTGTGATTCCCCGGCTGCGGTGGCCACGGCGCCATCAAGACTCTGGGCCCATTTGGCAATAACAAATGGGCGGCCGGTTCGGGTAAATTTGATAAACGGGGCATTAACAGCGCGGGCATGCGCCACTTGGCAGCCCACATCCACGGCAATACCCGCATGCCGCAGATACTCCAGGCCCGAACCGTTTACCGCCGGGAACGGGTCCACCATGGCCACCACCACGCGGCGCACGCCGGCGCGTTCAATGGCCAGCGTACACGGGGGAGTTTTGCCGAAGTGGCTGCAGGGCTCCAGCGTCACGTACAGCGTGGCGCCGCGCGCGGCTTCACCGGCGGTATTGAGTGCCTCTATTTCGGCATGGGGACTGCCGAATTTGTGGTGATAACCACAGGCGATGATTTGGCCATCGCGCGCCAGCACGGCGCCCACCACGGGGTTGGGCTCAACGTCGCCGCGCGCCAATTCGGCCAGACGCAGCGCCTCGTTCATACATGCTGCTGAACTACCGCGCCCCCAA
>JAJZCU010000092.1:0-3073 GCA_021828935.1 Planctomycetota bacterium
ATTCCCAAAATACTCGAAACGCCAAAGGATAAAGCGCCGGACGGCCGACCCTGGGATGTGGTGAATCTGGAACTGTTGCGCGGTTTCGCAAAAAAGCGGCGGACCAAAAAAACATGACGCCCGCAGCCGTGCCAATTTTTGTCGAAGAGCCCACGGCAACCGTGGCCGCCATGCAGCAGGCCATCGCGGCCGGGGCAACGTTGGTGGAACTGCGGTGCGACCGGGCATCGCAGGAAATCACACTGGCGTGCGTGCGGGCCGCGCTGGGTTTGGGCACAGCGGGTCGCCGACTGCACACGATTGTCACGGTTCGTCCCCTGTGGGAGGGCGGCAAATGCGACGCGCCGGAGCACGATCGCGTGGCGATGCTGTTGGCGGCCCTTGGCGCCGGCGCCGATTACGTTGACATTGAATTAGGGGCCCTCCGGCGCGGCGCAAACGTTTGGCCCAGGTTTCTGCAAGCGCGCGAAATTGGCGGCGGCCATCAGCCGAAAATCATCGTTTCCAGTCATGACTTTTCCGATATTCCCGCCGATATCCCGGCGCAGCTGGAAGCCCTGCGCCATGTGCCGGGCGCGGACGTGTTAAAACTTGTTTGGAAAGCCCGCAGCGTGGCCGATGCAGTGACCGCGTTGGATTTGATGCGGAGGCAAACCATGACCGGCGGGCCGCCGCTGCTGGCTTTGGCCATGGGTGAATTTGGACAGCCATCACGTTTGTTGGGCGCCGCCTTTGGCGCCCCGTTCACGTTCGCCACCCTGCCCGGAACCGCCGGCTCTGCCCCTGGCCAGCCGCCACTGCCGGAACTGCTTTCCCTGTACCACTGGCGGGGGCAGGATGCGCACACTCAAATTTTCGGCGTAATAGGATATCCGCTGGGCCATTCGCTAAGCCCATTAATCCACAACGCGGGTCTTCAGCAGCAAGCGGTAAATGCGGTGTATGTGCCGGTGCTCGTGGAGCGGGGTTATGAAAATTTTAGCAGTGCAATGGACGCATTGCGCAACACATTGCCCGGGCGTATCGGCGGGCTAAGCATTACCATTCCACACAAAGAAAATGCCCTGCGGTACATACAGGAACACACGGGAAAAGTAGAACCACTGGCCGGACGCATCGGCGCCGTGAACACGCTGCTGATGGAACCCAACGGCGCCATGGAAGGTCTGAATTCGGATTTGCCGGGGTTTCTCCACGCGCTGTGCGCGGGCATGAACATCAGGCCCGAAGAACTCGCGGGCCGTACCGCGGCAATTTTAGGCGCCGGCGGCGCGGCCCGTGCGGTGGCGGCGGCGCTGGCGGACCAGGGCGCGCAGGTGGTCGTTTACAATCGCACCCATGAGAAGGCCGATGCACTGGCCCGCAGCCTCGGCGGATTCCGCGGAACCGTGACCGCGGCGCCGTGGGAGGCACTACAGGGCGACGCGGCGAAAATTTTTGTCAACTGCACGCCGCTGGGCATGGCGCCCAACATCGACACACCCCCGATGCCGGCGTTCGATTTCACGCCACGTTCAGTCGTCTTTGATACGGTCTACAATCCGTTGGAAACGCGGCTGCTGCGCGATGCCCATGCCGCCGGGGCCGTGACTATTCCCGGCTTGGAAATGTTTGTGCAACAGGCTGCGGTGCAATTTGAACGGTTCACGGGAAGAAACGCGCCGGCAGGGCTTTTTCGGAATCGCGCCACGGCGGCGCTGGAAGTAAAATAACGAGCGCTTCGGCGGCAGAGCAAGGTTCGATATCTGCAGCCGCGTGGCGGACGTGGCTTCGTCCTGGAAGCACCACGCCAACGCCACGGAGCAGTCCACCACGAAGAATGCGCTCATGGGCGTCCCTCATTTTTTTAAATCCCGCACTTTGAGAGGGGCAAGCGTAAGACCCCTTGATGACTTTTGCCACGCCAATATCGCAGCCCGACGCTGCGCATCGGACTCCTCGTTGGCCGCCGGAATCAGCCGGGCAACTGCAGCGCCGCTACGGGTAATGATAACTTCATTGCCGGATTCCACATGCCGCAAAAGTTCCGCGAATTGCGTTTTCGCCTCGTTGGCGCCCACCCTTCGCGTATTGGCCGTATGCGCCATTGGAATCTCCTATTTTAAGGCGCTGCTCAATATACCGCGCGCCGCGCCCGATGACACATTTTCTTTCCCCGGATGCATGACGCCGCACAGGCGAAGGAAAAAACGCTGAGACGGTGGGTACGCCCAGCACGGGCGGATGGCGGCGATCATGGTGGGCGCCCTTCCAGCCCGACGTAACGTGGCGCCAATATCAGGATGAAGCTGAGCAATTGAAGGGCCGCACGATTTGGCGGCCAAGATGGCCACCCCCATTAACCCAGGGGCCTCAAAAACCCCGCACGCGTTTCTCCCGGTCGTCTCGGCGATCTCCGCGCCTCAGCGGTTATTTTTGACCTTCCATCGACAGCGGGCATCCGCGCAATCTGCGCTGCCGTGCTGACGGCAAACAACCTGCCGAAAGCCAATGGCCGGGCCAAAAGATGTCGCCCACGAATTGTGTCACTACTTACGGCGCACGCTATACCGCGCGCCGCGCAAATGCAGCTACGCCCATAAATCGAGCCGCATTGCAATTTGGCGGTCTGGTTTATTCATAACCTTCCATCGGCGACCGGCGTCCACGCATCCGCGTTTTCAATACTGCGCTCCCTGCCCATTACCCAACGCCTGGTTAATAACGTTCAGCACCTTCAGGCCTCTGTTTCCCTGGGCGCCCCACTGGTCGCCGCCCAGGTTGTTCACCGGAATGGAGGAAACATGATCGTCAAAGAATAGGGCATTGCCCAGGCCCGTACCGGGGGCGTTTTCCATGTGCCGGTAGCGGAAGCCGGTTTCATAACCTTGCCCGTCGGTATTTGCGCCGCCGTTGGGATAGGTGCCGGCGGCGGGAATTAAATCCGTGAGGTTCGAATAATGTAGCTGTACTGAAGACCATGCCTGGCCATAGGTCTGATACCAGGTAAAGGAAAGATTGGAAGTGTAATACCAGCCGTTCTGGGCGGCGTCGCCGATGGCAATGCTTTGGGACGGGGTGGTGATATTGGACA
>JAJZCU010000092.1:3083-7505 GCA_021828935.1 Planctomycetota bacterium
GCTTTATAGGGAAAGAAAAAATTCGGATTGGCGGCATAGGTGGTTCCAAACTCCGGCGGGTAGTACGATGCGATTTTCATTTTTTGTGTGGACGCGGGGCAGACAAACACTTTCTGAAATTCACTGGCCCATCCCAGTTGGGCCGTGTAGCCCTTGTCCATCAGACCGGCGATGTAGGGATTGCAAAAATCCTTTTGCGGGTGGCCGGAATTGAAGCTATAGAGTTCCGTATCCCAGCCCACGCCAAACGGTGGCCAAGCGGGCTGATCAGTGTACAATGGACCAAAGTTGTAATCATAAGGAATGGCGCCGTCGTAGCTTTGGGTGTACTCGAACAGAATTTGTCCAATAGAGCGTAGGTTGGCTTTGCATGCCACGGTGCTGGCGGCTTCGCGAGCCCGGGCCAGCGCCGGCAACAGCAGAGAAATGAGAATGGCGATAATGGCAATGACCACCAGCAGTTCAACGAGTGTAAACGCCTTGACGGATTCCGCTTTGCGCCGGAAAGCAGCCATGTGGCAACTCCGAAAAACTAATGTTAAACCTGATCTGTCAGACCGCGGCCGGTTTTGGCGGCATAAAGTTCGGCGGACGGACGTTTAGTTTATTATTCCGGCGGGCGTCCCCGCTACTACGTTGAGCGTAAAAAGTTTTATTGCCAGCGTAATTGTATCGCTGTGGACCCGCGCCGAATACGATGAGGATTGCTGTGGCAAAGAAAAAAACGATCAAGAAAACCAACCGCCGAAAAGGCAATTACCGTGTGGCTTTGTTTGTGCAGGATATGGGCTCCTACGGCGAGCAGGCCGTGCAAGCCATTGCGCATTACGCAAAAACCTCCGGCAACTGGCGGGTGGATATGGCCACATTTGGCGAAGTAAGCCTGCAAGACGTGGCGGCCCGGCAGGTGGACGGGGTGATTTTTGGCCAATGGGATCCACTGGCGCCATTGTTGGCGGCCATTGATGCCGGCGGCATGCCGGCGCTGGATATCTCCGGCAAGGGCCTTACCGACGTTCCGCCGGCGCGGGTCACGCCCGACGACCGCCGTGTGGGCGCCGTGGCGGCGGAGCATTTCATCGGCCGCGGCTTCCACCACTTTTCTTATTATGGCCTGCCGGAGGAATTTGACACCCGGTGGGAAATTGCCCGCCGCGAAGGTTATTGTGCCGCCGTGGAAAACCGCGGTTATCAGTGCGACTGGTTTCGCGGCACTGCAAAAACCTGGCAGGAATTGCACGATGACGCGCATCTGGAAGCGCTGCGCAAATGGCTCAAACGGCTGCGGCGGCCCAACGCCATCTTGTGCTGCACCGATGCATTTTGTTATGAGATATTACGCGTGGCGCGGGAATGCGGCATCTTGGTGCCCGATGAATTAGCCGTCTGCGGGGTGGACAATCGCCTGTGGATATGCACGCTGGCCAGCCCCACGATCACCAGCATTCCGCTGGACGGTGCGCAGGCGGGATCCCGTGGGGCCGAATTGCTGGCCGGCATGATGGCCGGGGAGGCCGCGCCGTCCAAACCGGTACTCATTGCCCCATTGGAAATCGTGCAGCGGGAATCCACGGACTTCTTTGCATTTCAGGATTCGGACGTGGTCGCGACGCTACAATACATCCGCGACAACGCCCACCGGCCGTTTTCAGTTGACGACATCCTTGACGCCGTGCCCGTGTCGCGTCGATCCATCGAAATTCGTTTTAAAGAAGCCACCGGCCAGACGTTGCAGACCGCCATCTGGCGCTCTCATTTGGAGAAGGCCACGCAACTATTATGGGAATCACGGCTGCCGATGCTGGCGGTCTCGCGTCACGCGGGGTTCCGCAGTTCGGCCGTATTCAATGTGATGTTTCGGAAACAACATGGCATCACGCCGACCGAATTTCGCCGCCGAGCCAAACGCCCCATCAGATAAGGCTCCGATAAAACCCCAGGTTTGCCAAAAAAACGACATATCACCTTACCGCCTGACATTTCGCTGTAGCTAATATTATTTGCGCTCAACGTAGTGTCGCCCTTCCCCGGCGCGGGTATATTTGAATCACTTCGTTGCACGGTCGCACTTCCATGTCCGGCCCGATGGCTGGAATCGTATGAGCACCTCTCAGTTGGAGAGAGTGTGGTGAGAGCCGCGACGCGAGTCGGGAATTCTTTCCGACAGCGCATTGGCGCAACGGCGTGTTCTTTTTTTTGAAGGAGCAACTCCATGTCCAAGACCACTTCCGGGCGGATGTTCAAAAGCTTGACCTTGGCCTCCGTTTGCGGCGCATTTATGGTCGCGTTCAGCGCTGCCAACGCCCACGCCACAACGCTTTTTACCACGCAACAAGATTTTACCGGATGGGGTAATAACAACGGAGCCAGCGCCGCCACCTTAACGCTGGCGCCAGTGGCCACGCCCGACAGTGACGGCTCGGCAATTAACGGCTTGGGCAACACTTCAGCGGCGGGCCAAACTGGCACTCCGGGCAGCCTTCAGGCCACCGTTGTTTCGGGCACGTATGACACGCTGGCCAGCCCCGGAGAGCAGAATAATGCGCCGTTTCTCGCCGCGCTGGCAGGCGCCTCCACCGTCACCGCCGACTTCACGTATCCTTCCCAGTCGGCCACGTCGAATAGCTACTTCCAGCCGCTTCTGTTACTCAATTTTACGAATCATTACATAGTTATCAATCCCACGGTTAGCGCCACTGCTAACGCCAACGGCTTTTACACGGCAACCTACACGGTCTCGCCCACGCAGGACGCCGCAATTGCCACGCCAAATCCAACGTACTTTCAGCTTGGCTTTATTATGAACGGAAATCCCCCCGCTGGCGCCACCTTTAACGTTGATAACATTCAGGCATTTGCGGCGCCAGCCGTGCCCGAACCGGCCACAATTCTTCCCATGGCCGTCGGCGCTGCCGGCCTGCTCTTGCTGAAGCGCCGCCGGAAATTGGCTTAACACTCCTCGCCCGGTGGCCCTCCATGACCGGCCGCCGGGCTTTCAAATTTTATTGGAAGCTCCTCCCATTGACGGGCGGGCTGAGGGTCCATTCTTCAGCCCGTCCGGATTTTTGAATTTCCATTAAATAAGCGACTTGCTCGGACCAGCGGCGTGCGGGCGATCCCTTGACGTCTTTTTGGGCGCCGGCGATCCCTCCCATGCATTCCGAGCCTTGGCCCCGGCGCATTGCATCGTCACATCGTGGGGTCGTGCGAGTTTTGCCTTCTAATGATCCACTCATAACGCAGCCGCTTTTAGGAGCCACGAGCGTGGCAAAAGCTTTGGGGGGCCCGCTGTAATTGTTAGGAACGGCCTGAAGTTGCCAAAACCAGTTTGGCCGCTATCCGCGCGTCGGCGGCGGCGTCGGTTTTTTGTGAGTCGCAACCGGTTGCGGCGCCGGAAGCGCTGAAATGTAGCGTGGATGCCATGGCGCACGGCACATGCCGTGACCCATTTCCGCCGTATCCGCGTTCATCCGGGGGCGCCCTCTGGGCCATCCGCGGTTTGCGCTATTCTGTCTTGGCCGCCAGCACCGCGCGATGGGCGCGCGGGCGGATAGGTTGCGCGACGGCGCCGCCACGGCCAGGAACGCGCCGCCGCTGGAATCTCCATTGACGCGCCCCGCGGGCGCGATAATAATCCCTGCGCGATGTGCCTTGGCGCAGGAGTTCACGATGGTTCATCAATGCAGCTTTCCGCGTGACATCCGCGCTCAACGGCGCTTCATCACGGCGGCAGCCGCCGCGGCCTGCGCGGTTCTTGGCGCATTTGCCGCATCCCCTGCCGCCAGTGCGTTGACCCTTTCGACCATGTTCTCCAACCACATGGTTCTGCAGCAGAACATGCGCGACCCCGTGTGGGGCCGCGCCAAGCCCGGCGCGCGAATCACCGTGCGCTTCGCCGGCCAGAAGGCGACCGCCACCACACGCGCCGACGGCTGGTGGCGCACCGCCCTGGCGCCGCTGAAGGCTGATGCGACAAGTCAAACCATGACCGTTTCCGATGCCCACCACCACATCATCATTCATGATATTTTAATCGGGGAGGTCTGGCTGTGTTCCGGCCAGTCCAATATGCAGTATCCCATGACCGGCTGGTTCGGTCGCAAAAACCTGGCCATGGCACTGGCCCACGCCGCCAAGCCCGCCATCCGGCTGTATTTTGTGCCCATGCTGCAAACCAATTTCGCCGGCCATCCGCGCCACAGCGCTCCGGCCAAATGGCGGCTATGCACCCCGCAAACGGCCGCGGGCTTTTCCGCCGTCGGTTATCTGTTTGGTCGCGACCTCCAAAAACAACTGCATGTGCCCATTGGTTTAATTGATTCCGACTGGGGCGGCACCAACATTGAG
Source organism: Planctomycetota bacterium (assembly GCA_021828935.1). Lineage (GTDB taxonomy): Bacteria > Planctomycetota > Phycisphaerae > WQYP01 > WQYP01 > JAJZCU01. Next base: position 7,431 of record JAJZCU010000092.1, read on the forward strand.
GCCTGGACCCCGGCGGCGGCGCTGCTGGCCCAGCCGCGGCTGACCAAAGACCGCGGCCGTTTGCGGGGTGCATAG
>JAJZCU010000093.1 GCA_021828935.1 Planctomycetota bacterium
CATGTGGATAGAGCTCGTCGTTCGCCTGCGCCTGCGGCTGGGCGGCGCGACCAACGGTCGCGGCTTTATGGGCAACGATGCCAATGTTTAATTATTAATTGCCGTTTAGTCCACGGTGATCAACGTGCCGAGCTTTTCCCCCGCCGCCACCCGGCCGATGGCGCCCGGCCGTTTTAAATTAAACACAATTATTGGCAGCCGCCGCTCCATGGCCAGGCTGATGGCCGTCATGTCCATTACGCGTAGATTGTCATTAATTACGCGGCGATAGGTGAGCCGGTCAAACATTTTGGCGTGGGGGTTTTTCTTGGGGTCACTGTCGTACACGCCGTCCACTTTGGTTGCCTTCATGAGCACGTCGGCCTGCAATTCCGTGGCCCGCAGCGCGGCGCAGGTATCGGTGGTAAAAAATGGATTGCCCGTGCCGGCCGCCAGCACCACCACGCGGCCTTTCTCCAGGTGCCGCAGCACGCGCCGGCGGATGAACGGTTCACACACCTGACTGACCACCAGGGCACTGGCCACGCGCGTGGGCTGGCCGATGCCCTCAAGCGTGTCCTGCAGCGCAATGGCGTTCATCACCGTTGCCAGCATGCCCATGTAATCGGCGGTGGCCCGCTGGATGTGCCCGGCTGAAGCCACGGTTTCGCCGCGGGCAAAATTGCCGCCCCCCACCACCACGGCCACCTGCACGCCAGTTTTGGCCACGGCTGCAATTTCGCCGGCAATCGTGGTTAATTCCGCGGCTTCCAAGCCAAAGCCGCCCTCGCGGCAGAGGCCCTCACCGGAGATTTTTAGCAGAATTCTTTGGTACGCCAGATCGGACATCCTGGTGGCTCCGTGGTGCGCCTGCGACCATTCGCACTAACGCCCGGGGGGTTCGGACCGTGATACGCTTGCCATAGTGGTACGCACAACTTCCGGGGGCGTTCGATCCGGGTCGCCGGGAAGGCCCTCCGCGGGCGCTGCCCTGGCGCCCGCATTTAACGCGCCGCCAGGCGCTCGTCCGGCTTACGCCTCGCCAACCTTAAACCGCGCGAACCGCACCAAGGCCAGTTGTGCCCCGGCCGCCGCGCCGGCCTCCTGCACCATTTGCTTAATAGATTTCGCTTCATCCTTCACAAACGGCTGCTCCAGCAACACATGGTCGGCATAGAATTTCTCCAGCCGGCCATTCAATATGCTTTGCACCACCCGTTCAGGCTTGCCCGCCGTGCCTTCACGGGCAATTTCCTTTTCCCGTTCCACCACCGCCGGGTCGATCTGATCACGTGAAACGGCCACCGGCACCACGGGCACGCCGGCGGTGATATGCATGGCAATTTCGCCCAACAACACGCGCACGGCGTCATCGCCGCCGCCGTCTACTTGCACCAGCGCCCCAACCTTGGCGTTGTGGTGAATGTACTTGCCAACCAGCCCGTCCTTTGAAACGAACCGCGCCACGCCCGTGACCGCGACATTTTCCTTGATCGAACTTCCGGCCATTTCTTTAATAACCGTCTGCACATTGCGGCCGGAATGGTCGGGATAGGTCAGGGCATTTAAGTCGGCAGGGCTTTCCACCGGGGTGGTATAGGCCAGTTCCAATAAATCGCGCAGCAGCACCTGAAAACCTTCGGTACGGGCGACAAAATCCGTCTGGCAGCCCAGGCGGATCATCACGCCAATCTTGCCGTCTTCGCTGACTTTGCCCGCCACCAGGCCTTCCTTCATTTCATCGGACATTTTGCTGTCCGCCCGGCCCGCGCCCCATTTGCGCAGCAGATCAGCCGCCTGATCCATGTTGCCGTTGGCCTCCGTCAGGGCCTTCTTTGCTTCCATCATGCCCGCGCTGGTGCGGGCGCGCAGGGTCATCACGTCTTTTGCGCCAAATTCCGCCATTGTCTTCGATCCATGGTAAAAGGTGTTTCGCCGAGCCACGCGGCCCGACGTTCGTTCACGGCAAACAGTGTACGGTAGCCGGGAAAAATGTTCCAGCGCGGCGGGTTTTAAGCCCGCACACAGGCAAAGTCAGGAATGTCGCGGAACATCTCGGCCCGGCACCATCGCGCCATGCGCCGCTCCGCCGTACAATCTGCCTGTATTGCCGCCCACGCTCCCGGCGAGTGGTGGATGCTTTTTAAGGATGCCCGATGACCCAAAACCCTCCGCAAGGCCAGGCTCCCAAAAAAAGCTGGCTGTCGGTAAACGCCCTGCGCCGTCTGTTTCTTTGGAGCCTGCTGCTCAAGGGCCTTGATGGCGTGATGGAACTTGTCGGCGGCATCGTTTTGGCGTGCGTGAGCCGGGCCGCAATGATTAACATCGTGTATGCGATGACGCGCGGGGAACTGTCCGAAGACCCGCACGATTTTGTCGCCACCCACCTCACGACCATGGCCAGCAACCTGTCGGGCGATTCAAAAAACTTTGCCGCTTATTATCTTATCGGCCACGGCGTGTTGAAGCTTTTTTTGGTGATCTGCCTTTTGCGCAACTACCGGTGGGCCTATCCGGTGGGCATATTTATCATGCTGGGGTTCATTGGTTATGAAGGATTCCGCTTAAGCGCCCGGCCCTCCATACTGCTGGGGTTGCTGACGGCATTTGACGTGGCGGTGGTGCTTATCATCTATTTGGAATACCGGCAGGTAAAAAGCGGCCAGGAGCGCCCGAACTTATGGGGCAAAATGGCGCCGACGTGAAATGGCTTGCTTCGCCACAGGCAAGCCGCGACTCGTAACGACAGGCCGTGATCGAAACCAAGTCGGCCGGAAGATGGGGAAATGCCACAGAGCACCCGGAGGTCACAGAGATACGTCTGACCCATCGGTGAATCGTTCATCATGTTCTTCTCTGTGTACTCTGTGCCCTCTGTGGCCAATCTTCGCTAAATAAAAATCCGCTGGGGCGCCGTGCGGGGCCATGCGTCCGGATCCCCACCGATGCACCCATGCATATCTCCCCAGCGTACGTTATAAACTAATATAAGCCACTCCCATAATTCAACGCGGGGGCGCCAACCCCAGCGCCTCAAAATCCCCGCACCCATTTCTCCACGCCGTCTCAGCGCTCTCCGCGCCTCCGCGTTTTTTTTCAACTCGCCAATGCGGCGCCATACCGCCGAGAAAAACATTGGGTGACAAGGGATCCGCGCGCAGGGCCTGCGAGCCTTTGCCCGGTCCCGCATTTGACTTCCCGCCGCTTGCCACTACAATGCTTATATTCCAATTGAGGAATAATGAAATGAATGTCAATGACAATCCAGTGTTGCTGCGGGCGGTGGCGCAAAGGCTGCAGGCCCTCGCTGACGAAAACCGCCTGCGTCTTTTGATGCGCCTGCGCACCGGCGAATGCACGGTGTCGCTGCTGGCCAGGGAACTGGACCTGGCGCAGCCGTCAGTTTCCAAGCATCTAAGCGTGCTACGCGAGGCCGGGCTGGTCACGGTGCGGCGTCAGGGCGTCGGCGCCTTTTACGCCGTGGCGGACCAATCTGTCTTTGAAATGTGCCACTTGGTGTGCGATGGCGTCTTCCGTCACATGCATCAACGCCGTGCGGAATTGGAATCGGCCATCGGCGCCGTGGCCGCTCCAGGCGCCCCGGCGCGCCGCGGAACCACACGCCGCCGGCCAGCGCGCAAGAAAATTGTTTCACCATTTAACCCGGAGTAAAACGCCATGTCTGTAAAAACTGTTAGCGCCCAAGACTTTGCCCAGGCGTATCGTCGCCGAGAAACGTTCGACTTAATTGACGTGCGCACGCCGGCCGAATTTGAGGCGGCGCATATCGTTAATTCGCGACTGTTGCCCCTGGATCGGCTGAATGCGGCCGCCGTTTCCGCCGACAGCGCTCCGGGAAAACCGGTCTATATCATGTGCCGCACGGGCAACCGCAGTCGCATGGCGGCTGAAAAACTCTCCGCCGCCGGGGTTGCGGACGCCGTAGTGGTTGCTGGCGGGCTGCAGGCTTGTGAAAAAACTGATCTCCCGATCCAACGCGGGCGGTCGATCATGTCGCTGGAACGGCAGGTGCGGATCGCAGCGGGCAGCTTGGTGTTGTTGGGCGTGCTCTGCGGTTTTCTCATCCAGCCACTGTTTTTCCTGGTTTCGGGATTCGTGGGCGCCGGGCTGGTCTTTGCCGGAATATCCGACACCTGCGCCATGGGCATGCTGCTGGCGAAGATGCCGTGGAACCAGCGTTCCCCCGCCGCCTGCGGTACGGCGGCGCCCCAGGCGAGCCCGGGCGCGCAAACTTAACAACATACGCAAAGCTAAGCCCGTACATCGCTTATTGATGATGGAGTAGGCCATGAAAATTGAGAATCAAAGCCCGCAGGGAAATGCGGAGAATTCCGGCGGCCAAGCGCGGCCACCAATGCGGCGCTCAGCCTGGCAACGCTTCAACGCCGCGGCCCAGCGCCATCCCGCGGTGATGCTGGCCGGACTGCTTTTGATTGGCGTATTAATCATTCGCAGCCGGGCCCTTGTGCGGGATATACAGAACCAATTCGGCCCGCCGCGTCCGCAGTTGCCCTGGCGGCACAATATCAGCCGTGCGGCCGCGGTTTCCGCCAAAACCGGCCGACCACTGCTGGTCGATTTTAACGCCCCGTGGTGCCCGCCGTGCCGCGCCATGCGACGCAATGTCTGGGTCAGCCGGCGCGTGCAGGCCTATGTTAAACAACATTTTATTCCGGTCTCGGCCGATATTTCCGCGCCGGCCGGGCAGCGGTTGGCGCGGCAGTACGCGGTCGATTCCATTCCACGAGTTTTGGTGCTTAACGCCAAGGGTCGAATAGTGCTCTCGGCCAGCGACATGGGTGTGGCGTCCACGCTGCGTTTTTTACGGGCGGCCGCGCACGCCCCGCCGGCCGGGCGCCTGCCCCGCGATTTTCTTATGGATTAGGCCAGGCCGCACAATAACTGGCGGCAGGGCGGCGGTCCCCGCCGGTTCCGTCAATGATTCAATGATAAGGAGTCCCCATCATGGCGTTGTTTTTTGAAACGGTGCAGACCCCCGGAATTGCCCAGGTATCTTATGTCATCGGCGACACTGCGCCGGGCGTGTGCGCCGTGATTGATCCGCGTACCGACGTGGACATCTACATGGATATTGCGCGCCGGGCCAATCTGCAAATTACCCATATTTTTGAAACGCACATTCACGCCGACTTTGTCAGCGGATCGCGCAGTCTGGCGGCGCTGGTTCCCACCGCGGACATTTATGTCGGCGAAGAAAACGCCGCCTATGGCTTTCCGCACCGCGCGGTTCATGATCGGGACCGCTTCACGTTCGGCGGAGTAATTCTTGAAGCGCGGCACACGCCCGGACATACGCCAGAACATATGTCTTATGTACTATTTTCAAAGAGCGACCCGGACAGCCCTTGGGGCGTATTGACGGGCGATTCGTTATTCGTGCAGTCCGCGGGGCGGCCGGACCTCATGGGCTCGGCCCAGACGCCGCGGCTGGTGGAGCAGCTCTACGATACCATCCACGGCTTTTATGCCACGCTGCCGGACCATGTTATTATTTATCCCGGCCACGCGAAAGGCTCGCCCTGCGGAGCGGACATTGGCGACCGCCTCACCAGCACCATTGGTTATGAACGTACAACCAACGTGTTTTTGAAAATCAAGGACCGCGCCGCGTTCAAAGAATACGCGTTAAGCTCGGCCCCGCCGGTCCCCCATTATTATCCCCGCATGAAAAAGCTCAATGCCGCCGGGCCCGAGGCAATGACGCAACTGCCCACCGTGGCGCCGTTGGCCTTGGAAAAATTCAAGCAGGCGCTCAATAACACGGACAATGTTTTGGTCGATACGCGACACATGCTGGCATTTGGCGGCGGCCATATCGCCGGCGCCGTGAATTTGGGCCACCAACCGGAAATGTCCATCTGGGCTGGTTGGATGCTGGACCCGCAGCGGCCGATCTTGCTGGTGGTGGACCGCCCGCAAGATATTGACTCCGTGGTTCGGCTGCTGGTGCGCAGCGGATACGCAAAATTCGCGGGATACCTGGCGGGCGGCATGACCGCGTGGGCCAACGGCGGAGAGCCGCTGCAGAAACTTGGCGAGACGCCGGTGCATGAGTTAAATAATAAAGACCGCGCGGGCCGGATTATTGACGTCCGCACGCCTGATGAATGGAAGGGTGGACACATTCCCGGAGCGCAGCACATGTTTTTACCGCAGCTTATGTCAAGCATTCACCAGTTGAATCGCAGCACGGCCATATTCACCTATTGTGCCACCGGATACCGCGGCAGCATTGCGGCGAGCGTCCTGCAGCAACAGGGCTTCACCGCCGTGCATAACGTGCCGGGAAGCTGGCAGGCCTGGCGGGCGGCGGGGCTGCCGGTGGAAAAATAGTTCGTTGCATGCCTGTTGATTTTTAGCGGCCCGCGGCGCGAAAGGCGGATGATTACTTCTTCTCAATGCGTTCCATGCCGGCCATGTACGGCCGCAGCCCGGGCGGAACGGTGACGCTGCCGTCAGAATTTTGATAAAGTTCAAGGATGGGAATTAATATCCGCGGGCTGGCCACCACGGTGTTGTTAAGCGTGTGGCAGAAATGCACCTGACCCTGCGCATCGCGGTAGCGCAAATTGCAGCGGCGGGCCTGAAAGTCATACAAACGGCTGGCGCTGTGCGTTTCTCCAAAGGCATTGCGCGATGGCATCCACGTTTCAATGTCGATCATGGCGGCATTTTTCGGGCCTAAATCCCCCGTGCAGCACTGCATCAGCCGATACGGCAGATTTAGCCGCTGCAGGATTTCTTCGCTGTAGGACAGCATTTTTGCGTGCCAATCCCTGGATTCCCCGACGTCATTCCGGCACAGCACCACCTGTTCAACCTTGTCGAACTGATGAATGCGATACAGGCCGGCGGTGTCTTTGCCGTACGTGCCGGCCTCGCGACGAAAGCATGTGCTTAACGTGACATATTTTCGCGGCAGGCTGGCTTCATCCAGAATTTCATCCATATGAAACGCCGTCAGGGCCACCTCGCCGGTGCCCGTTAAGAAACGTTCAAGCTCAGCGGCTTCGTTGACATCCCCCACCCGGTAGGCCTGTTCGCGCCCGGCCGGAAAAAAGCCCGTGCCACGCATGGCCGCTTCACGCACCATCACCGGCACGGCCATGGGGCTAAACATTTTCTCATGCACCATCATATCCATGGCCAGCCGCAACACGGCCGAATGCAACAGGGCGCCGGCGCCAATTAAGAAATAACTGCGTGAACCGGCGATTTTTACGCCGCGATGGGCGTCAAACAGGCCCAGGCTTTCGCCCAATTCAATGTGGCTCTTGGGCGTAAACTCAAAATTGCGAATCGCGCCCCATTGGCGCATCTGCACGTTGTCATCGGAAGATTTACCGATGGGCACATCCGCATCCGGCGGCAGCGGCACCGTGAGCAGCAGTTGGTCGATTTGCTCGTCCAGCGCCTTGACGGTCTGTTCCAAGGCGGCCCGCTGCGCCTTCAGGGCCGCGGGGATAATAATGGGGGACCGGC
>JAJZCU010000094.1 GCA_021828935.1 Planctomycetota bacterium
CAGGCGATTCCTTCCGCGGCGCGGATAAGTAACCAATTCGAATCCACGCCATGAAATGGGCGCGTCATTCCCCACATCTTCTTGAGCTTTCCCCCGTAACGCTGGCTTGGCTGTTCTGTTACGGGCATGGAATTTAGGAAATAGATGATGGAGTTCGCCCGAACGCGACTCTAATTAATCAACCGCGGTTCTCCTGGCCGTCACCGCCAGTTGTACCGCGGCTCCAATATTATCAACCACTGATGGCCCAGAGGGCGCCCCCGGATGTCCCGGATGACGCGGATGGGCGACAAACAGGTAGCCGAACCTTGGCCAACGGAACCAAACCAAGGCGCGAGGGGACAAAAATCATTTCCCGTTTCGTCGTATCCGCGTTTATCCGCGTCATCCGCGGTTTTCCTGGAGGCCGGCGCCAAATTGGAAAGCGGCTCCAATTTTATGGCGTAGCTGGAATAAACTAATGTTGATTCTTGCGGGATGTCGCCCTGCAAAATCTGGGTAACGACAAGCCATGAAAATGGGCGGGGCCGGCGGGGCGCGTAAAGCGATTATTTCTTTGTTAAGACTGGGCCGCCGTCGGGGATCGGGGGTTCGGTGGCGGGGCCGCGTTTGTCGCTTTGCATGTTAATATACCAGATAATTGCGTTGAGTTTTCGTCCGGCGTGTTTCGGGCCGCCCAATTGGTTGTGAAAGTTGGGCATCACACCGGCAAAGTTTTTCACCACCGGATGCCCCGCGTGTAAAATCGCGTGCCGGAGGTACTGGTAGTTGGCGATGGCCGTTTTTCCATTGGCCAGTTTCACCGGCGTGCCGGCAAGGTTTTTCCAGGTGGGCGCGATGCCCGCCATGCCATTGGTGGTGTGGCACATCAGACAGCCCATATTTTCAATAAGACCCTCGCCGACTTCGTGCAGCGGCAGCGGTTGATGCGTTTTGGGGTTCATATACAATTCGTTCTTCTCGTGCAGCCACACCGGAAAATTTAGCATGTTATCCACTCTCACGCGCGCGGAAATCGCGGGGCCGGTGGCTGGTTTAAATATCAGGCGCGGGGAGGGCGCCGCGGGCAGGGCCATTTCCACGGACAGTGTGCGCCGGCCCAGCGGCTTAAGCGTCAGGCCGACGGCGTGAAGCTCCGCGACCGGCGGGGGCGCCTTTTGGCCGAACGCGGCGGCGAGCGTCAACGCCACCGTGTGGCCCTGGGGCACATGCAGCCGGGTCGTTTCCACGCCGTTGGGGTAGGTAAACACCAATTTCCGCTTCTGGACTTGTACTTCAACCGGATAATTGTTGCTAATTTTCTTCGGTTTGTGCCCGCATCCGCTCAAGCCCAGGATGGCGCCCGCCGCCATGAGCAGCATTACATAACGAGCAAATTCCGTGAGGCGGGGCGAGGTTTTTCCTCGGCTGGCACATGAGCCGGCGCTGCGGTCAGCGGGGAACGGCGGCGGGCAATCTTGATGGCGGCGGATGATGTTCATGCGGAAAATGGTATCGGAATGGGATGCGGGATGCACGCCAGACGCGGATGGTGGCATAAGGTGGAGAGGTATAGTTGCCGGGAAGATTGGCGTTCGCAGACCATACCCGCGGCACAACCCTTCCTCCGGCAGCATGGCGCCGCACCGGCGAAATAAAAAAACGCAGAGACGCGGAAAACGCTGAGAACGAACGGAGAACGGCCGGGGGATGGCGCCGCGGTACGAATCCCAGGTAGTCTGGGCCGGCCCCACGGTCCCCTGCAAAAGCTTCGGCGCCGGGCGTTGCGTCCGGCGGGAGCGAAAGCGAGGTTTCCAGAATCGCCACGGTACCGCCACGTATCACGCGCCCGGCAGATCGCGGAACACGGTGGTGGAGGGATACAGCGTTTTGAACGTGCGCCCGCGTGCGGTGAGACATGCCCATGCGGCCATGGAAACGACGGTCAAAACAATTCCGCAGCCCGCCACGGCCAGACCGATTTCCACAACGCGCTGCACCACCGGCAGGCGGTGGGCGTCCACCAGCCAGGCATAGGTTGCGGCCCCCAGTAAGTTAATGAAGGCCAGCGGCAGCAGCACCTTCATGCACAGGTACAGCACCTGATCAATGCGCAGACGCGGCAGGGTCCAGCGAATCCACATTTGCGAGTACATCAGCCCGGCGGTTTTCAACAGAAATACGGCCAAACCGGCCCCGTTGGCCACAATGGCCAGCGGCAGGCTGATAACGCCCTGCGGGCCGCGGCTGGCGTTTTCCAGGCCGCGCACGATGCCAAACGGATCATACCACGCGCCCAGCCACAACGTGGTTTGAATGGCCGACACTACGAACATCGCCGCATATTCTGCGAAGAAAAAGATGCTAAACCTCAGGCCGGAATATTCGGTGTGATAGCCGGCCACCAGCTCGCTTTCTGATTCGGGCAGGTCAAAGGGCGCGCGTTTGCAACTGGCCAGGGCGGCGATGTAATAAACAAAAAATGCGGCGAAATTAAACGGATCATGGAAGGCCAGCCATGCGGTGATTCCGGAATGTTGGACGCGGGCTATCGCGTATAAATTCAGACTGCCGGCCACCAGCACGCAGCAGACGATCGACATGCCCAGTGGAATTTCATAACTGACCATCTGGCAGGCCTCGCGCATGGCGCCGTAGATGGCCCATTTGTTATTAGACGACCACCCGGCCAGGATCACGCCCAGCACTTCCAGGCCCAGCATGGCCAGAATAAAAAATACGCCTACGCCAAAATGGCGGGTGAGGCCGGAAAGATCGCGGCTCCAGGGCAGCGCCAGAAACGCGGCGAATACCGGAGCAAAGGCCAGGTACGGCGCCAGACGAAACAGCGCCCCATCCGCTCCGGCGGGCGCCAGATCTTCTTTGCTTAACAACTTCATGCCATCCGCCACCGACTGCAGCCAGCCGTGCCACCCGCCCACGCGCATAGGCCCCCGGCGGGACTGAATATGCCCCGCCACCTTGCGTTCCAGATAAATGGCGAACATGGCCACGAAGCTCACGAACGGCAGAACAATCAACACGGCCACGGCCAGCTTAATGGCCAGCGAGGGCAGAAAACCGCCGACGGTGGCGTGCGATATCGGGGGCGTGATGCGGCGCGAATTCATTGCGGAAATGGTACGCTGGCGCCGCGGTGGCCGCCAGTAGGCGTGCGGATGCATGGGGCCAGGACTTGACAACGAATGCGGCGATGGCGAATGTGCGGCGCCACCATGGCAGATGTGGCGCATGTCGCCTCAAGCGTCCATGCGCGAGGTGCGGCGTAACTGGCGGGCCGGCGGCTATAGAGTTCCGCCTTGGGCGGCGTTCTGCCGCCGCGCGGCGACGGTCCTTAACAAACGATAATGAGCGAGCGAATGCCAATAAAAACCAAACGCTGGGATGAACCCGCCGAGCCTGACGATGGCTTTCGGCTGCTGATCTGCCGGTACCGGCCGCGGGCGCTGCCCAAGGCGGCGGAAACATGGGACGCCTGGGACGCCGACCTAGGCCCCAGCCCGGCATTGTTGAAGGCCTTTCAAGGCAAAACCGGCTACGCCATTCAATGGACGCAGTACCGCCGACGGTACATCAAAGAACAGGAAGCAAATCATCGCAAAATTGCGGCGCTGGCGGCGCGGGTGCAGGCGGGGGAGACAATCACGCTGTTGTGTTCGGCCAGTTGCGCTGATCCGGACCGCTGTCACCGCACGCTGCTGGAAGAATTAATTAACGATTCGCTGTCGGCGCAAGGTGCCAAGGGTCCGGACAAGTGACTGGCGAGCGTATCAAAAGATTTTTTGCAGGTCCGCTGCGCAAACGCGAAAAACTGCACGCCCGACCTGAACATTTCTGGTGAAAAGACCGGGGAGCAGCCTGGCGTGGCGTCCGCGCATTTGCCACAATGGCGCATGGCCAGGGTTTTCCGTCCGGGCGTGCCCGGATCATCAGCGTGTTTTAGAGATGAGTCATTTTAATTGGTGGAAAAATATGAAAAATTGCGACCGTAGAATCCAAAGGCGTGAATTTCTAAAACTGTCCGCAGGCTTGGGCGCAGCGGCAGGGCTGGGCGCCGCGGCGCCCGGGACCTGTCACGCCTCGCTCCGCCGGCCGGCGCCCCGTTACGCCTCGCGCCGGCCCCCGGTGGCCAAGCGGAAGTTTGTCAGCGCCGCGGTCGAAAAATTCATCGCCGGCGTCTCACGCAAGATTGCGGACCCCGAACTGGCGTGGTTGTTTGAAAACTGCTATCCCAATCCGCTGGATACGACCGTGGAGTTCGGCAGTTTTCGCGGCAGTCCCGATACGTTCGTGCTCACCGGGGATATTCCCGCCATGTGGCAGCGCGACACCATGTACCAACTATGGCCTTATTTACCGCTGGTGAAGCATGACGCCCATCTTAATAAAATGATGCAGGGCGTCCTGAACCGCCTGATTCGCAACACGCTGCTTTCGCCTTATGCCAACGCATTTTTGAAAGACGCAAAACAGCGCAGTCCATGGCATGGCGACTTAACGCATATGAAGCCGGGCGTGTGGGAACATAAATGGGAGGTTGATTCGCTGTGTTCGGTGATCCGGTTGTGCCACGGGTACTGGCGGACCACCGGCGACGTCACGCAGTTTGGCGCGGATTGGCGCCGGGCCATGGATTTAATTGTTCATACCTTTCACGCGCAGCAGCGGTTTGAGGGAAACGGGCCTTATTATTTTATGCGGCCGGCGCCGCATCCGCGCACGCCCATTCCCGCCGCCGCATACGGCCCGGCGGGGCGCCCCAATGGGATGATATTCACCCGGTTTCGGCCTTCCGATGACGCGGTGGTCTTTCCGCAGCACATTCCGGATAATTTATTTGCCGTGGTCAGCCTCAGACAACTCGCGGCCATGCACCGGCATATCCATGCTGACAACGCCCGGGCCGCGGCGTGCCTGGCGCTGGCCCGGCAGGTTGAGTCCGCGATTTCCCAACACGGCGTGCGAAGACACGCAAAATTTGGCAAGATATGGGCCTATGAAGTGGATGGAATGGGCAAGGCCCTGTACATGGATGACGCCAACGCGCCAAGTTTGCTGGCGCTGCCGTTCCTGGGCGCCTGCGCTGCGAATGATCCAATTTACAAGCGTTCACGGGCGTTTTCATGGAGCGCCGAAAATCCGTGGTTCTTTAGCGGGAAATTCAGCGGCGTGGGCAGCCCGCACACCGGGGCGAACACCATCTGGCCGTTGAGCATTATCCTTTATGGATTGACCGCAACCGATTCCCATGAAGTGGCATGGGCCCTGGATGAACTCAAACGCAGCTCCGCCGGGACTGGATTTATTCATGAATCATTCCACAAGAATAATCCCGCCCATTTCACGCGGCCGTGGTTTGCCATGGTTAATGCAATGTTCGGCGAACTGGTGGCGCATACGGCGCGCGACCATCCGCAGATATTGGCTCAAAAGACCTGAGGCGGACGGGGGGCCGGCGGGCGGCTTACGCGTCGGCGGTCACTTATGTTATTTCAGAAACCCGGCCTCGCGTTGCCAGGCAATGCTTTGCAAAAGCCCCGCGGAAAGGCAGGTGCGGGGGGCGTAGCCCAGCAGGCGCGTGGCTTTTGAAATGTCCGCCACATAGCGCGTCACTTCGCCGGCGCGGGCCGGAAGCCAGGTGACCTGGGGCGTCTTGCCGAGGCCGGCGCCGATGATGTTCACGACATCTTCCAGGGCGTAGCCGCGACCATAGGCCAGGTTGATGGTCTCATTACTAATTTTTCCGGCGGCAAGCTGGGCAATCCCGGCAACCACGCCTGATATGCAATCATCAACGTAAGTGAAATCAAGTATTTTATCCCGGCCGTAGACTTCTATGGGTAATTCCCTGGCAATGCGGTCGATGAACAGTGGAATCACACGTTCCATGCGGGAAAGATCGCAGTCATATCGGCCATAAACATTGCTGAATCGAAATGCCAGGCAGGGCAGGTTGTAGCACTGGTGGTAGGCGTACAAAAACGCCTCCGCCGCGATTTTGCTGGCAGAATAGGGGCTGCGTGAAACGACAAAATCGGCCGTGGGTTCGGCGGTGATCCATTGGTGAATATCGCCATACACTTCGCGTGAACTGGCCAAAACCAATGGCACGCCTTCACGCCGGGCGTATTCCAGGATCGGAAACAGCATCAGCACGTTTTCGGCGGCTTTGTGGGGCGATTGCACGAGTTCAAAAACTTTGGCGTGGGCGGCCAGATGCACCAAAACGTCGGGGCGCTGCCGCGGGGAAATCGGCTGGCTCTGTCGGCCAAGCGCAACAAGATCCACAATGTGTTCGTTTAATTTATCGGTCCAGGTGTTGCGGCGGATATCAGTGGCTTCGACGGCGTGGCCTTGTTGAAGCAATGCCACGGCGAGATTCGAGCCAATCTGCCCACTGGCGCCGGTAATAAGTATGCGCATAAACACTTACATTCGTGGATGCCAGATAAGCGCGCATCGCTCCAGCCGAGCAACATGACGGTTACGGCCAGTATTGATGATCGTTGTTCCATGTTTCGTTCATGGTAATCGCCGCCCCAACGTTGCCGTTCAAGGGAACGTTTTCGTTCACATTGGTAAGGTCGCTATAGCGATACCAAGAGACGTGGCCATCGGCGAACAGCACGTTAGAACCTAAGTTGTGGATTTGTCCCGGCTCCTGCCCTTGCCCGGCGGTGGTGAGTCCGCTTGGCCCGGTCGGATCAACATTGTACAGGAAGGCATTGGTTCCGTTGGTCACCGGATTGCAGGTACGGTCGGTAACGGCGATCATGGCTGAAGGGTCGGTGACCTCTCCAGCGGGCACCAGTGAAAAAAGCTGGCCGCCGAAGTTGCCAATATCGCCGCCGAGGCCTTTCTGCTTGCCGTCGGGGGCGTTGGACTGTCCCCCCCCGGTTCCCCAATCATTATATCCATAAGAAAAGAACTGTTTGGATACGCCCACTTCCAACATTTCTTCAGCCGGTACGACAGTGCCGTTGGGCAGCGTATGTTGGCCGTAATACCCAATGCCCTCGTCCAGAGGCGTAGTGGCCAAACCGCCGCCGCTGCTGGTGGCGGTCCACACGTCGGCAATGGGGCGGGCCGGGCAATAGAATACCTTCATATTGCCGCCCATTTCATCGCGCAGCCGCGGCGCCCACATGCAGGCCAGATTTCCGTTGGAGTCGAATGTGTCCGAGCCGGGGTAAAAATGAGTTTCATTGACATAATCGTTCATTGCGATGCCAATTTCGCGAAGGTTGCTGGCGCAACCCGATTGCAGGGCATCGGCGCGGGCGGAACTTAAGGCCGGCAAAAGAAGCGCCATCAAGATGGCAATGATCGTGATGACCACCAGCAATTCAATGAGCGTGAACGCAGCGTGCCTAGCGCGGCGGAAGGGGTGGCGTGGCATTCGGAACCTCCAGACAGAATTGAACGCGGCCAACATGCTTGCGTTCGATCTACTGTCTGTATTCTACGCAGTTGCCGCCGGTTCGCCAAATTTTAAGTTTGC
>JAJZCU010000095.1 GCA_021828935.1 Planctomycetota bacterium
AACATTCCACCAATTCCACCCTGTTGTTTGCCACCCACCAAAACCGCGAAATTAATTTAATCGACACCCCCGGATATCCCGACTTCATCGGGCAGGCCCTGGCCGCGCTGCCCGCGGCTGAAACAGCCATTATTGTCATCAATGCCGCCAATGGCATCGAAGTGAATACCCGCCGGCTGTACCATGCCGCGGGCGAAATGGGTCTGGCCCGCATGATCGTGGTCAATAAGATCGATCAGGCCACTGATCTGGCGGGCCTGGTGGAAACCCTTAAAAGCAGCTTCGGCCCGGAACTGCACTGCATGAATCTTCCCAAAGATTACAACCGCGATGTGGTGGATTGTTTCGACACGGACGCCGGCAGCGCCGATTTTGGCTCCGTGAAAGACATTCACCGGGAAATGGTGGAATCGGTGGTGGAAATGGACGACGCGGAAATGGAAAAATATCTTTCCGGCGAACCCATTGATCTGGCCGGACTGCGGGCCTGTTTTATCAAGGCCATGAACGCCGGCCATGTGGTGCCCATTCTGTTCACCGCCGCGAAGCAGGAAGTGGGCGTGGATGATCTGCTGCACATTATTGTGGAAGATTTGCCATCGCCGGTGACGGCCAAACCGCGGCGTCTTCTGAAAGGCCCCGACGGTGCGACCGAAACCGTTGAATGTCAGCCCGACCCCAGGGCCCCGCTGCTGGCCCATGTGTTCAAGGTAACCACCGATCCATACGTGGGAAAGCTGGCCATGCTGCGCATGATTCAAGGCCGGCTGGATACCTCCACGGCCTTTGCCTGCGGCGCTGAAAAGAAGTCGCATAAGACCGCCCACATCTTAAAGGTGGAAGGCCGAGAGCAGCGCGAATTTGGCGCCGCCCTGGCCGGAGACATCGTCGCCCTGGCCAAAGTGGAAGATATTCATGTGAATCAGATCATTCACCTGCCGTCGGCGGAAAACGACTTGCGGCCGCTGCTGCCAAAATATCCGCTGCCCATGTTTTCCATCGCCATTGAACCAAAATCACGCGGGGATGAAGTGAAAATCTCCGCCGCCCTGGCAAAACTCGCCGAGGAAGACCCCACCTTTCATGTCAGCCATGATCACCAGACGCATGAGGTGGTGATTCACGGCATGGGCGATTTGCACCTGCGTGTGATGCTTGAAAAAATGAAGAACCGCTTCGGATTGGACGTAACCGCCAAACCGCCCAAAATTGCCTACCGCGAAACCATTACCAGCAAGGCTGAGGGGCATTACCGGCATAAGAAACAAACTGGCGGCGCCGGGCAATTTGGCGAGGTGTATCTGCGCATCGAACCGCTGGAACGCGGGCAGGGCTTTGAATTTGTTAATGAAGTGTTTGGCGGCGCGATTCCGGTGCAGTACATTGCGTCCGTTGAAAAAGGCGTGCGCGATGTGCTGGAACAGGGCCCCGTAGCCGGACAACCAGTGCAGGATGTGCGCGTCATTGTGTATGACGGCAAAAGTCATCCGGTGGATTCCAAGGACATCGCCTTTCGCACGGCCGGAAAATTTGCCTTCCGCGACGCCATTTTGAAGGCCCGCCCCGTGCTGCTGGAACCATTGGTTACGTTGGATATTACCGTGCCCGAATCCCATTTGGGCGCCATCACCGGCGACTTGAACGGCCGGCGCGGCCGAGTGATCGGCGCCGATTCCGAAGGCGCTGGCATGATGCGCATTCACGCCCTGGCGCCGCTGTCTGAGCTGGGTCAATACAACAGCCAATTGCGCAGCGCCACCAGCGGCCAGGGCAGTTTCTTAATGGAGTTTTCGCATTACGACGCGGCGCCGGCCCAGTTGCAGGCCAAAATCGCCGGGAGCTACAAACCAGTGGAAGAAGCGTAGGGCCTGACCCAGGGTCGTTGGTTGTCAGGCGCCACGCCTGGTTCAATGTTGTCAATTGGAGAATGCATGCTCTCAGGAAAAGAATTTCTCGCCGAAATCAACGGGCTTAAAGTAGCGCCCGGCCAATGCGCACTGTGGTGGATGGGCCAGCAAAGCTACGTCATTAAAAGCTCCACGGAGGTGTTGTACCTTGATTTATTCTTAACGGAAATGTCCGCCCGGCGCACGCCGCCGCTCCTGGCGCCCGCCGAAGTTACCAACGCCACCATGTTTTTCGGCTCGCACGACCACATTGACCACATCGACCGCGCTATTTGGCCCGCGCTTGCGGCGGCGTCTCCGCAGGCCTCGTTTGTACTGCCGGAAGCATTAAAGCCCGGCATCGCACAAACCTGCAAAATTCCCCCCGCGCGGCTGCTGGGCGTCAACGATGGCCAGACCGTCACGCACCGCGACGTGCGGATCACCGGCGTGGCCTCCGCCCACGAATTTCTTGATTATGATGAATCCACCGGCCTGTACCCGCATCTGGGATTTATTATTCAAACCGGCGACGTCACTATTTATCACGCTGGCGACACCTGCCTTTATGAGGGCCTTTCCGCCAAACTGCGCCAGTGGAAGCTGGATGTAATGTTATTGCCGATTAATGGACGCGATGCGGTACGGCTTAAATCCGGCTGCATCGGCAACATGACGTATCAGGAAGCGGTGGACCTCGCGGGCGTTGTGAAACCGCGCGTGGTTATTCCCGGCCACTGGGACATGTTCGCCCACAACAGCGCCAACCCGCGGGATTTCCTGGAATATTATACGTACAAATATCCGGGGCAAAAAGCGATCATCCCCAAACCCGGCGAAGCGATGATTTTGCCATAACCGCCAGGCCGGACGCCGATGGCGATTTAATTGCTAACCCGCCCGCACCCATCGCCCGCGGGCCGCTCATCATTGTCGTTGATCGTCACACCCCGTTGGGCATTTTGAGCACCTTGCCCAACAGTTGAATGGCGCCAGTCGGTTGCGCCACGCCGCCCGCGGGCTCAATGGTCACGGCCGTCAGGCTGATGTCATGAATATTCGCGGGCACATGGGCCATCATGTTCACCGTGCCGCCGGGGCCCACCCCGAAAATGCCCGCCCGGATCTTCACCTGTTTCTTGGTAATCAACCACACTTCATAAATTTTCCCGGCCGGCGGCGCCTTCATGCCTTTGGCCGAAAAGAAACAGACATGCTGGGCCGAATTGTACAACATGGTGGCGTGCATCGCGGCGGGGCCTTTGGGAACGTGCAACGCCGCCAGTTTCAGGTGCGGCGTAGTCAGCAGGCGCATCTGAGATTGCACCCGTTTCAGGCTGGCGTTTTCGGCGGCAAATTTGCTCTGCCAGCCGGCCTTGGCTGCCTGATATTTCTTCTGCCAGGCCGCCGCCTGCATCGCCAATTGCCGGTTGTGCTGCCGCTGGTTTTTCCGGGCCCGGCGGTAGTTTCCGTACGCATTAAAATAACCATAAAACAGCATGGCGCTAATAAGCAACAAGGCAGCGCTGGAGATCATGGGCACGTAGAACCACATGCGGCCCACCGGAGCAGTGGCGCGCGGCGCGGCAGCAGGCGCCCTGGCCCGGGCCGCGCCATCAACGCCGGCCGGCGGCAATTTGTAAGGCGTAGCGGCGGCGGTGGAACTCGCGGCGGCCACGGGCGCCACAACCGCGGACGGGGCCGCAGCAGCCGCCGCATTCGCAGGCGTGGCCCGCACCTTGTCCATCAGCCGCGACTTCACCGAGTCCTGCGGCGTAATGGGCGGAAGCGACAGACCAATTTGCTCATAGACGCTTTGCGCTTCGGCCAGCCGCCCCGCACACCGCGGGCAGCCGCTGGCCACATGGGCGCGCAGCGGGCTTTGTTCCGCGTCGGTGATATCCGACACGGCCATGAGAAAATCATCCTCTGTCCAACGTTCACACGTCACGATAAATCCTTAGCTGCCTCATCTTCATTACGCAGGGAATCACGAAGTTGGATTAACCCCAGGCGTATGTGACTCTTCACAGTGCCCAGCGGCAACTTGGTTTTTTCGGCAATTTCAACATGACTTAGCCCCTCAAAAAACGACAGTTCAATGGTCATGCGCTGCGGCGCACTTAAATGTGAAATAGCCGCCTGGATTCGCACCCGTTGTTCAGCGCACGCCGCCTGATTCAACGGGTTATCGGCCTCTGTTTGTACGCTTTCAGTGGGATATTCCTGCGCGTCCAGGCTGGTGGTGGGCGTGGCGCCAATGCGGCGATGGCGGTCGATGGCGCGGCAGCGGGTGAGGGTCATCAAATAGGTCAGCGGGGCGCCGCGGGCGGGATTGTACCGTTCCGCGCGGTTCCAGACCTCCCAGAATACATTAATTAGCACGTCCTCAGCCTGGTCGCGCCGGTGCAGCACGCGCATGCACAAAGCTAATAAAGTACTGCTGTAGCGGTCGTACAATGTCTCCAACGCCATGGCGTCGTGCGCCGCAACCTGCTGCATGAGCGTCAGGTCGTCGGTTCCGGCGATGGACGTTTCGGACTGCAAGGCTGCTCCTAACACTACACTACGCCGTTGGCCGGCTGGGCATGGCCGACCTGCGTACGGCCTTCATGCCCATGCTTTCGCTCTATGGTAGAGGCAGCCACCGGCGACGGCAAGCGAGTTTGCAGCGGACCGTTCATGAAGGTGAAGCCCTCTGCGTTTACGCTCCGCCGTCGTCCCTCACCCTCACAAGGGCGCATCACGTTCTGGGCCACGGCGCCGGCCGTCGGCCGGTCCGACGTTCGTTCGTGCTCAGCGTGCCGCGCGCCTTGTTTTTTATTTTCGCCGAGGCGGCGCCATGCTGCCCGACGGGGTAAAAAATGTGTCATAGGCCATGCCGAGTATAATGGCGGCTGTGGATCGGCCGGCGGCTCGAATCCGTGCGGCAAGCCACAACGGAAACAGCCTTCAACGCCTTGAATTGTTCAGATCCTGGCGCACCGCCGGCGTTGCCATGGGTGGCCTCTCTGCCGGGCCCGCAGGGCCGGCGCCGCCCACCTTTTTTATCGGAAGGATTTCGGGGTTCCGCGACAAGAGGTAGGTGTAGAGCACGAGGCTGAATAGTGGGGACTCAAAACCCACGTTGGCTCGGGCAACGAGGCCGAACCCCATGGCCGCGATACACGCTTCACAAAGAAATCGATAATGCAATTTACGCAGCTCAAGCGCCGCCTCCGCGGGGTCGGCCAGCTTCGCCGCGACAGCCGAACATCTGGCCTCTCGCACGCGCAAAATCAAGAGCGCCAGTATAAGGCCCGCTGAGGCGAGATCGAATCGGCTGGAAAATTCCGGAATCCAGACTGCCATTGGCGGCTCCAAATGAGTACGGGCGAAACGATCGCGAAATTCGGCGGCCATTTGGCGGGCAACAGACGCTGCGGAGCACCGCCCGCAACGCAACGCCCTTTTGGACGGATGGCGGGGGCGGAACGCGCGGGTGCCAGCCGAGGTCAAGGCCGGGGCCAAACCGCTCCCCGACGCGCCAGACCCGCCGTTAGGCGAAACACGGACAGGCGGCGTCGGATTTCCATCGTCGGGCCCCGGCCCTTCGCTCATCGCGATATATATAACGAAACCCCAGCAGGCCGCCGGCAGCCGAAAGCCCCGGGGCATCATCCGGCGGATCCAGGGAATTTCACTGTTTCGACGCGAACCTTGCCCGACCGGCTGATCAAGACAATCCTCAGCCCTGGCGTTGCAAGCCAGAAGCCGGCGTCGTTGCGGCCGATGCCGATGACACGCTCCTGCCCGAGTTGGCCAAGCTTTTGGTAACGCCAACGCGGCAACTTTGCCACGCCAAATTGCCCATTTTTCTTTATAATAAGTATCTGGCCGGAGCCGCCGGCGACTTGGCTCACCGCCCCGGCGCCTGCGGCGACCCTTGTCTGCCCGACAAAGATTCGGCGCCCGTTTGGGCTTACCAGAACCGGTAGGGCCGCAGCAAATGATTGTGGCGGCTCGCGGAGCCTCGTGCGCGCTACCGCCGCGACGGCCACCTTACCGCGGCCCGATCTCACTGCAAAGGACTCCATCGCCGATCGTTCACGGCCGGGCGCTAAAACAGAAACCGTGCCGGCCAGCAAGGAGCGCCCCCTAAAACTCAGGGCGAGTGGCATGCCCCCCATATTCGCACTAGCAACGGTCCCCCTGCTCGGGTCGATGACCAATATCCTGTACAACACGGGCGGCTGAAATACGGGCGCGTTAAACCGTTCAGCACCCAGCGAAAAAAGAGGAGCGTGGCCCGCGTCCGCCGCAATGTTCCAAAAGCAAAACACGTAGCCGGCAGGAGCCCTGACCACTCGCTGCTTCCGGCCCGGCTGCAACGGAACCACATGCAGGGCGTGCGCAGCACCCCAGACGATCGAATGGCTCCGTCGCAGGTACGTCACCAAGGCGCCCCCGCGAATCCCGGCACGCTGCCAGACCACCCGCTTCCGCCAAAAAATCAAACGGCTGGTCAGTTCGGCGACACTGCTCCCGCCCTTGGCCGCCGTGTGCCCTGGCCGCTTTGCCGTGCGGGACCAGCAAACGCAGAGCGGGTTTGTGCCGACGTATGCGACGTCGTCGTCGCGTCCCGGGCGGCGGGCCCGTAATAGCGCGGCCTCGGCCGGCGCCGCGGCACGGAGCGCGGGCAAAATGCTGAAGAACAAACAACGGCACCACATGGGCATGGCCGCACGCCGACGGTGATCTGACATATTCGGCATCCTTTTTCGCATGATCTGCAACGCAAGGCGTTACCCGGGAACCGCCGCGGACCGGCGGTTTAATGATATCCAATTGCGGGCCAGCGCTTCGCGACAGCTTGATTTTTGGACGGGACCTCGACAGGGGCCCTTGAATTTCCCAGTAATTTTGGCGGCAATCGGCTCGTGTACCAGTTGAACAGCATAGATTTTGCGTGCGAGAGCCTATATGCTAATAAATCACGGTGAAACCTGCGCGTCCGCCTGGGCGGCTACGGCTTCTTGCAGAACGCATAGCACGAGTCGACGCATGTCGGGTACGCCGCCTCCGCCAGCTTCTTGCACAGCTTCTTGGTGGCGTCGTTAACGATCAGCTCGCACGACTGCTTCGCCAACTCCTTCGCGTCGCGGCACGCGCCGACACAGGTGGCCTGTGAGCAGTCGCCAAAATTGATGACGTCGAAAATCCGCTGGTTACGCCGTTTTGGCTTGCATTTGCTTGGGCTCCCACCGCAGCTGGCCGTCGCGATGCACCAATAGCTCGTGTGTTCCACGGCGTCGACATACGCCACGGGCCTGCGGGGCATGTTAAGGCAGCCCCACCAACCGCTCGACCCGACGATGTCCACCCGCGGGCTCCCGGTCGCCTCACGGCATAGATAGTGGCAATATCTGGTGCATCCGCCGAGCCTTTCCCGGACAAGAGTGCAGTGGAAGTTCACGCGACAGCCAAGGCCAGACGGGTCCACCACCCCGGCCGCGCGGCCCC
>JAJZCU010000096.1 GCA_021828935.1 Planctomycetota bacterium
CGATTCGTGGATGCACAAAAATAAATAATAAAGCGGCGGCGGCAACGGGGAAATGAGCAACGCCGGCAATGAAATTGATCCAAAAAGAATCTTCGCCGGGTCGGCGCGCAATGGCGCGAAAATGCGCGGTCGCATGTTATTAACGGCGCAATTGATGCAACCAGTGGAAAAGCATAAAATACCGGCTATGAAATCAGCAAGCGATTTGCTTTTCGAGTTAAACCGCAGCGACGAATCATCGGGCATAGAAGCCAAGAGGAGTTCGGAGCTTGGCCGTTCGACGCTCGAAACCATCTGCGCCTTTTCAAATGAGCCGGGGCTTGGGGGCGGATATTTGTTATTAGGGGTGGAACGTTCAGACTTCGGCCGTGGGTTGCAGTACATTGTGCCCGGTATCATTGGGCCGGATAAAGTACAGTCTGACCTCGTGAGCCAGTGTAATTCGGCGTTCAACAGGCCGCTGCGTCCACAGATAAACGTTGAACAGCTTCAGGGTAAAAACGTCATTGTGGTGTTTATTCCAGAGTTGGGCCCGACGGAAAAGCCGGCGTATTTAAAGGCATCGGGCCTGCCGCGCGGGGCGTTTCGGCGCGCCGGCCCCACAGATCATGAAGGCACGGAGGATGATTTGCTCGCCCTGTACGCGCAGCATCGCGGACAGACGTACGATAGCAGCGTCTTGGCGGAAAGTTCTTATGACGATATCGATCTCGAAGCCGTTAAGGACTACCGTGGCCTGCGCGTCGCCGCATCGCCCGGCGCCGAAGAATTGCAGTGGACCGACGAGGAATTGCTTGAATCATTGGCCTGCCTGGTTCGCGACAATGCGGCGTGGAAGCCAACGGTTGCGGGAATTTTATTGTTTGGAACCACCAAGGCGTTGCGCCGCTGCTTTCCCATGATGCGCCTGGATTACATTCGCGTTCCGGGGCGGCAATGGGTCGAAAATCCGGATCATCGATTTGACACGGTGGAAATTCGCGCCGCGTTGATAACCGCCATCCGTCGCGCAACCAAAGCGGTGGTTGACGACATTCCCAAGACATTTCTGCTGCCCCCGGGCGATATTCAAAGCCAACAGAATCCGTTGCTTTCCGCCCGCGTTATACGAGAGGCCGTGGTCAATGCGGTCATGCACCGCAGCTACCGAATTCATGGCGCCGTGCAAATTATTCGGTATTCAAACCGGCTTGAAATTCGTAACCCCGGACATTCGTTGAAAGCCGAAGATAAGCTCGGTGAGCCGGGATCGGCGACGCGTAATCCCATGATTGCCGCGGCGCTTCATGAGACCAACGTGGCGGAAACCAAGGGCAGCGGGATTCGGGTGATGCGGGAGATCATGCGGCAAAGTAACTTATCGCCGCCGACTTTTGAATCATCGCAGCGACCAGATCAATTTGTTGCGACGTTTCTTTTTCATCATTTTCTCGAAACTGAGGATATCGCGTGGTTGGCGGGACTTACGACCGAGCCAATTTCCGATGAGGAGGCGCGGGCATTAATTTATGTGCGCGAGGTTGGAGCAATCGACAATGCAAGATATCGCGAGATAAACCGGAGCGACACGCTGGAAGCGTCGGGACGGCTGCGTCGGCTTCGGGACTTAAACTTGCTTGCCACCAAGGGCGCGGGCAATCGAACGTACTATGTGCCGGGCGCGGCTTTTCGCATTGTTGATGCCGAGGGGGCGGCGTCCGAGGAATTCTTGTTTAAGCATCGATCGGGCGACGAGAGCGAGATTTTGGATATGAATAATTCAGAAAGTCGTAAGCCCGGCGCGGACGAAAGTCGTAAGCCGGGGGAAGAAAGTCGTAAGCCCGCCGCGGCTGAAAGTCGTGAGCTCGCGGAAGAAAGTCGTAAGCCCGGCGCGGCTGAAAGTCGTAAGCTGAAGGCTGAAACTAGTAAGCGTGCGCGGCACACGGAGATGATTACCCACGCCCCAGATTTTCTTGCTAAGATGCTTGGTCACGAAGGCCGGCTGCGCGACCCGCCAAAAATCCGCGCCGCCATTTTGAAGTTGTGCGGTTGGCGGCCGCTAAATGCCCGGCAGTTGGCAGGATTATTGAAGCGCGGACGAGAGCCGCTGGTCCGTGACTATCTGCGGCCGATGGTGGATTCCGGCGAGTTGGTCTACACCATTCCGGCTAACCCCACGCATCCGGAGCAGTCTTATGCGGCGGCGCCGGACTCGATCCACAGGCAAAAGAAGCGCCCGCATCGTTAAAACCCCGCGGTCCCGAAAAGAAGATCCAGAAATGAAACATTGCAGGGGTGGCGCCGGCCCTGGGCGCCGCGTGCATCACCCTGCAAAATTCAATTTAAACCCGGCCAAAACGCCATCTCCGACGCCAATGGTCGCAACGGTTCGGGCGGTTCGGGCGCACCAAAACAAGATTTGCCCCGCCATATGCCGCTATGTTGCCGTCCATGGGTATTGCTATTAAAGAAGATTTGTTGTATCCGCACGCCATGCACATCACGCGGCAGGCGTTTCGTATCGTGCGGAAGTTTCAGGTCACGGGGCTGGAGGCCTACTCGGCCACGAAAAAAGTGGTGATGGCCGCCACCGGCACGGACGCCGTCACCGGGTTTCAGATTCCACAACTTGGCGCCTCGCATCCGGATGAACCCAGCGCGGTGGTGGTGGATATCAAGCCGCAGTGCCAGGGGTATGATTGTTTTGATACGTTTGTCACCTATGAATGGCAGGTGTATCCGTCCAATTTTTTAGAAAGTTTTTCGGCCAGCCTGGTGGAGCGCATCACGCACTATGACGCCGCGGGCAACCTGGCGGTGGTGCAGTACACGCCCGCCGGGGCCACGGCGGCCAAAAAGAAGGTGGCGGCGCTGCGGCGGCTGGTGCTGTCAGCCACGGTCACGTTTCATTTTCTGGAAACGGCCAATCCCGAAACGCTTACGCTGCAATATGCCGGCATGGTGAACTCCGCCGCCTGGCGCAACCAGCCGCCGCGCACCTGGCTTTGTCTGCCAATTAACGGTTCCACCCAGGACGGCATTTGGTATCGCAATGCGTATGCCTTTGCGTATAACCCGCAGACGTGGGACGAATACGCCGTTTTTGAAAACGTGGACGGCGTTGTGCCGCAGGACGTTTCCGCAACCATTGATACCAGCGGCGCCACGTATTCGGGCAATGGGTGGGGACGGTTTATTGTGTATGGCCAGGTGGACTTCAACGCCGTGTTTCCGAATATCGTTGGATAAGAATTATCAATCGCGACGCCCCAAACGTAAGTTGACCAGCATTCCAGCCCCATCCCTTCGGGGTGGCGGCTCTCCTTATTCGCAGTTTATTATTTGCGAGAAATCATGCAAACCAAACTTCCGGAATGGAACGCCCAAACGCCCGCACTCTTGGATGTGGCGGACCAGATGAATCGCATTGTTCACGCCGTGAATGCATTGACGCCGCTGACCACCACCGGCGGGGCGCGGGCCTCGGCCATTGCCGGCGCGGGCACGGCGGTGGGGCTGCCGGTGATGCGGCATGCGCCGGGCGCCATTGTGAAGATCACCGGAAGCAGCGGGGCGGGGCAGTACACGGGTCGCATTTTTACGGGCGATGCAGCGGCGATTGCGGGCAATTCGCCGGATACGCCCTTTGGCTTAAACGATCCGGGCAGCGATGATTGTTTGTTTCTTAATCTTGCCGAATTTGACGGCACGGGCCCGGGGGGAGTGCAGGCCGGCGGAAATTTATTATTGCCAAACCAGTGGGCGGCGGGCGTGCGCTGCGGGGTTTCCACGGGGACCAGCGGCCAGCCGCTGGCGATTGTGGCCGGCGCCTGCCGGGGCCCCAGCCGCACATGGGCGGGCGTGGCGCTGGCGGGGTATGCATGGGTGAACATGAGCGACGCGACCAGCGCCGCCCTCAACACGTTCAACGCCGGCAGTGTGCCCTGGGTGGCCCCGCAAAATGTTCTGGCCATCAGTGTTTTGCGTTTCCAGGCCGCGCTTTCGAACGCGACGACGACTCCGTTTTTGTGGAAAAGCATTTTTTCCGACGGCCCCAGTGGGGTCACCTGTCTTTCGGCCACGGTTGCGCCGAACAGTCAGGATAATAATTATTATGGCGGAACGATCACCAGCGTGCAGTTATTGCAGCAGCAGTCGCCGCAGGACATCAGCGCCATGGGCTTCTATTCCGAAGGCGACGCGGGGCCATGCACCGCAACCGGGGTGCAGGGGCAGGCGGATATGTACGTATTTGGGCTGTAGGGGCACTGAGTTCGCCGGAGCGCAGGTTCTCGCGCCGCATCACCACTTCGCGCCGCGGTTTTCAGGGTGACTTGGCCGTTTATTTTGCTTTCATCGCCGCCCGCGCCGCCAGGGCATGTTGCGTGGCCACAATCTCCCGCCGCAGTGTTTCCACCGTGGGCAGCGCCGTTAAATACTGCGAGGCAAAAACCTTCGCTTTGATTCCGCCCGTCGCGTAGCGGACGACCGAGTCATCCTTCGCGCTGCACAAAATGATGCCCACCGGCTCGTTCTCCCCCGGCAGGTTCAGATGTTCTTTAACATAGTTTAGGTACAGGTTCATTTGCCCGGCGTCGGCGTGGGTAAACGTGCCACGCTTGAGGTCGATGATAACCAGGCAGCGCAAGACGCGGTGGTACAGGAGCAGGTCAATGCGATACCAGACGGCGCCAACGCGGATTCGCTTCTGCCGGGCCACGAAGGTGAAGCCGGGCCCCATCTCCAACAGGAACCATTCGATGTGCCGGATGAGCGCTTCTTCCAAATCGCTCTCGCTGTATTCATCCTAGAGATTCAGGAATTCGAGAAGATACGGGTTGCGAACCTCCTCTTCGACCGTGAGGGCGTCCTGGGGCAAGGCTTTCTGGCCGCGTGACAACATCGCCGGCTGACGTCGGGAGTGTGCCGTGCGTTCGAAAAACTGCGTGCCGATCTGCCGGTCCAGTTGCCGCACCGACCAGCCGCCCCGAATCGCCTCGCTTTCATAAAAAAGGCGGGCATGTGGCTTCTCCACCGACATCAACCGCACATAGTGCGACCACGAAAGCGGGAAAACGTCCGAAAGCGCTGACGGTCGCAATTTTGCAGACGGTGTCTGCAAAATCAGGGATTTTCCGGACGGTGTCTGGACTTTTGTCGTTGCCGATTCTTGCGACACTATTAAGAATTTCGCCCTGGCCTCGAATTTTGCAGACGGTGTCTGCAAAATCTCCCATCCGGAATAGAAAAGTCGCATTTGGTAGAGGTTGCGGGCTGAAAAGCCCCGGCCATGTTGGGTGGTCAGGTCCACGCTCAGCAGGTTGATAAGCTCTTCCGCATACCCCGCGCGCGGCATGCCCCCCTGTTCATGCTCCACAATCCGCCGGCCGATTTCCCAATAAGTGGCCGTCAGAATTGCGTTCACTGACCGCGCCGCCCCGCGCCGGGCCTGCTCTAAGAGGCCGGAGATCTCCGCGACCAATCGGCTGTATTCCTTTGATGCCGACGCCGACGGCGTCCGCGCCAAGGCCGTGATGGTGCGTTTGCGGCTCATGCCTTCTCCTTAACCAAGCCGATCTTCATCTGGCTGCCCTGGAAGTTGGGGCGAAAGAAAACAGGCGGCGCGCTGGCATAAATTTTATAAGTTTTTTAATCAAAAAGGCGCCGCATGAACAAGAGTATGACCGAAACGCGGCAATTTTCCAATGTTACCGCAATCGATGTTCTCCGGGGCTATACGGCCGCAGGCTTGCCCGGCGGCGGGAGTCGCGAATACAGGCCGCGGGCGCCGTGCGCATGGGGCCGCCTTACCACGCATTAATAAAATAACATGTAAATGTTTAATACTAACATCAATAAAAAACGTGGAAATCTGGCCCCCTCGGGTGACCTGTGGATAAGAGACGTAGTGTGCCATTTGTTAAATGATAAGAAAAGATGCATGAAAAGCTTGGTGGGCGCCCGTTTGAAATACCGCCAAAATCAAGGGTGGATCAATTTGGCGGACGGTGTCCGCCAAATCTCCCGTATGGGGGCGGTCGGGCCCGCCGAAAAGACGATCCATCGCCAAGCTTCCGCAATGTTCAACGCCACGGACCGTGAAGATGGCCATAAGACGCGCGTCACATCGTTAAGATAATACACAAATATACTGTGGCTCCGTCTGTGACGCGCACTTCCGTTTTTCGGACAGGTCGCCAATAATGGGGGAGTGAGGGGTTGATTGGCTGGCGCGGGCTGCAATTGCAGGGCGCTATAGGAACGGAACTTTCATGGAGACGGTGGCGCTTACTGAACGCCCGCACGATGGCGCAGCGAGCGACGTGTGGCTGGAGACATTCGGCCAGGCGGCGCTGGCGGACCCATGCGCGCAGACGGCGTGCATGCCGGCAATATCGCGCATTGATGATGCTAAAATACCCTTGCATATTAACATCTTGGCTCACGATCATGTCGGGGCCGCAGCGCCGAAGCGGCGCTGGTGGGCGTGGCTGGCCAGCGTGCTCCTGCACGGGGCGGTGGCGGGGGTTTTTCTGTTCATTGGCGTTTGGCTGGCGGGCCGGCGCGTGGGGCGTCGCGCATTGATCATGATTCCGCAGGGCATGAATAAAACATTTCATCGCCAGCCCGGGGGCGTATTTAATCCCGGCATCATGCACGACCGATTACGGCGCGCGCTGCAAGACCAACGGCGGCTGCCGCATGCGCGCGGGTTTGCGGCTGTGCCAACGCTACGCCATCTTTCGGAACTAATGCGCGGCGGCGGACTGGGGCGGACGCGGGCGGTGATTGGCCTGGGCGCTGCGGCGGCTGGGCGGCCGGCGGGGCTTACGGGGGCGCAGCAGGCTCTGGCCCGGTTTGGACTGCCGGGCGGCGGCGTAAGGCTGGCGCCCAAAAGTCAATTGTTAGGAATTGGCGGCAATGCCCGGCGGATTGTTTATGTGTTAGACAATTCCGGATCCATGATTAATGGGTTTCCCGTGTTGCGCCGCGCGGTGCGGCGGTCCATCGGGCGGCTGCGGGCGTTTCAGCGCTTTAACGTAATCATTTTTGCGCATCGCTACCGCTTGCTGGGGCCGCCGCGATTGCTGCGCGCTACGCATGCCATGCGTGACCGCATGATCCACCGCCTGGACCGGGTTCCGGTGGTCGATGGCGGGGGCAATGACGACCGGGTCGAACCATTTCTGCGGCCATTAAAGGCGGCATTCGATTTAACGCCGCCGGCCCAACTTGTTTATTTTGTTACCGATGGTCATTTCCGGCATGGGCTGGTGCGTGCGGTGCGGCGCATGAATCGCGGCAGGCATGTGGCCGTGTTTACCTACGCATTTTTTTGATCG
>JAJZCU010000097.1 GCA_021828935.1 Planctomycetota bacterium
AACCATTTTGAAATGTGAACGCCATCCATGGCTCCTTGTTGTTACAAAAGAATTTCCATTTTCAGAACATCTTTTGGGATAATACCATGCCGCCTTGCCTTGCGACAGTTGATAATTCGGCGATCCTAACGGAAGAAGATGTCACCGCAGCGTTCAAGGGGCTGGTGAAGGAATAATCGCGGCGCGGGCGCGGCTGGGCGGCGGCCGGGCTCTTTGGGGGCGTCGGCATCGGGAGTGTATTAGGAAATCCCGTAAGGGCCGCCGAATCAATAGCTGTCGTGGTCATTGCGGCGGTGCAACATAGTTCCCATTTGGGCAACATCTGGTCGAATTTTACGACCCGATTTTCCTTGAAATCCTTGGCGCCCTTACGGCCGGTCATCAAAGGCCAACACCTTAACCTGTTGGTCGAACGACAGGTCGTGATCGAAGGGGAAGACGGGTAAATGCCACAGAGCACACCGAGGTCACAGAGATACTTTTGACCCCACCGATTAACGCATTTCGCCGAAGCTCAAAGCCTGCAGCACCAAGGATATTCGATGTTAATTAATCAATCGCGTTCTCTGTGTACTCTGTGCCCTCTGTGGCCAATCTCCAATCGCCGTAAGACGGGGAAATGCCACAGAGCACGCCGAGGTCACAGAGGTACATTTGTGGGGGGGGGGGGACTTCTAGCCAGCCGCAGTCATGTCCACGCCAAGATTTGATGCCAAATGGCAGTCGACGATCGGGCGGCCAAGGTGGCCACCCCCATTACGGCCGCCCCCTTTTAACCCAAGCGTCTCAAAACCCCCACACGCGTCTCTCCCCGTCGTCTCAGCGCTCTGGGCGTCTCCGCGTTTTATTTTATAAACGTCCGTTGACTGAGGGCGTCCAGTACCGCCAATTGCGCCAGTTGATAATTCCGCGGTCCTAAAGGCGGCGTTACCGGAATTCAGGCGCATCGGCTAGCTGCAATGTTTTCCGACTCTCGCCGTTGTTCCAATGGCAAATACGCGTCGCAAGGACTTTGACGGAAGGAACTATTCATGCTTGGATATCGCAACCCACGCCTGCCGCGGCACGTCGCCCCGCTGCTGGCCCTCTGCATCGCACTATCGGCATCCCGCGCCGTCGCCACCGTGATAAACGTTGGCCCCCACCGGCACTTCTCCAACATCGCACAGGCCGTCCAAGACGCGCGGCCCGGCGACGTTATTAAGGTGTGGCCGCTGGCCGGCGGGCGGCCCTACCGCCGCGTGGCAATCGCCATGAACAAACCGCGAATTACCATTGAAAGCGAATCGCGGCGGAAGTTTATCAAGATTAATGGCCGGGGCTTCAATTACAGCGGACGCGGATCCATTCCCCGGGCGATCTTCCAGTTTAATCCCGGTTCCAGCGGCTGCATTCTGCGCGGCTTTGATCTCAGCGGCGCCGGCAACCACGCTGGCAACGGCGCCGGGGTGCGCATCAACGCCGCCAACAACATCGCCATCCGCCACTGCTATATTCACAACAATCAGATGGGGATCATGAGCAACGGCAGTTTCGCGCGGCACAGCGGCGCCCGGCAGGTCATCGAAAATTGCCACATCACCCGCAATGGCACGCAGCTTCACGCCGGATACAACCACAATTTATATTTGGGCGGAACCAGCGTGCTGGTGCGCGGTTGTGATATTTCCCACAGCCTCACCGGCCATAACCTCAAAAGCCGCGCCCACTTAACTGAGGTGGAGTATTGCTACATTCACGACTCGGCGAATCGCGAACTTGATCTGGTGGACGCCCGGGGAACCACCGATGTTCCCCACAGCGATGCGCTGGTACTGGGATGCATTATTGTCAAAAAACCGCATATTTCGGGCAATGAACAGGTTATTAATTTCGGCCAGGACGGCGGCGGCAATCACACCGGCACGCTGTACTTGGTACACAATACCATTGTCACAAAATATCCTGCGCCAATCGTCACGCTTTCCGCGCCTGGCGCCCGGCTGGACATGATCGACAATGTTATTATTAGCAATCAGCACCGCGCGACGCTGGTCACAGCGCCACATGGCCCCGCTGGCCGCCGGGCGCGGGGCCACGGCAATCAGATCCCCGCCGCCTATGGCGCTCTGGGCCGAAAGCTTTCCGGCAAGCCGCTGCCGTGGCGAAAAATTCATCTGCCGTGGCGCGCCCTGCATCTGCGGCGCCAGCGGCTCATGCGTTACGTCGGCGTGGGCCGCGTGGCGCCCCGTCCTGGCCGGCGCGCCGGCGCAGGCCCCCTGCCGGGGAAACGATGAGGGGCGAGACTGATTCGCCGTGGCCGGATATTCGCCCCGTGCGCCTGTCTACCCCGTATCTTACGCAATTTATTTGACATGGGTAAGTTAATCGGTCCCCGTAATTAATACTTTATGCGACGGTATCTGCCGGCCGCCGGCGACACAACGGCGTGCCGCCGGCAGTGTCTCGGCGGTCGGGTAGCCGTCGAGCAAATTCATTGCGTTGCCAATGTGGTCGGCGTCATTGTGCGTGGCAATGTAAGCGACAATAACCGTTACGTATCTTGACAGGAATTCTTTGCCAACGCGTCTGCCAATGGCCCCGCCGCCGTCGATTAAAATGGCCCGACCACCGCGAAACAAAATGACCTGGCACAGACCGTGACCAACGTCTAACGTGTAAAGCCCCACTGCCAAATTATTCTTCCATCTTCAACTTGGGCCAGTCGGCGGGCGGCGCGGCCGCAAGCCCGTGCAGGCTCAACGCTCGGGCATCGTCCGCCAAGATTTCCACATCAGACTCCAGCCGGGGTGATATGGCGAGGGATTCCCACCGCATCTGACCGCCATCCCCGCGTCTGAACACGGCGTGGACAGTTGCGCCCGGGGCGCCGTCGATGACTTCAGAGGGGACGTCACGGAAGTCAAATTCCTCATCCTCGCCGCCATACCAGTGAATCTTTACGATGTCTTCATTCCAGAGGATAAGCTTGCCGACGCGGCACTCCGGCGGCGAGTTCTCTCGCTCATAAGCGTTAATATCAATGACGCTCAAAAGCGCATCCCACCGCTGCTGGTCTGCGGCCGTGCGTTCGTGTGGCGGCTTGTGATACATTCGCTGAAAAACAATATGCAGCCAACGTTCAATGGTATCCGTTGAAGAGTCCGGCGAAAGGCCGAGGACGTGCGCTGCACGTTCGTATGACGCGGCTCCACCGGCGCGCTGCGGCGCGTACCGGACCTCACCGCATGTGAAGCGCTCGATACACGCTTTTTTTTCGTGCAGGAACGGGGGCCGATTTCTGCCGTCGCGCTCCGCGCGGATTTTAGTGTACTCAGCGCCGTTTTTGGATGAAAGGCGAGCCATCTCCGAACGCTCGTCAGTGCGACTCGATGGTGCCCAACGGCCACTTGATGCTTTTTTCTCGTTCGCCCGCGAAGGCCCGTTTGCGGAACTTCGGCGAGCGGCGTACGTCGTCATGATAGTTACTCCGAATCCAGCACTGCCGCTGGCTGTTGGGCACGTAACGTCGCATTCTTCACAAGGCTGCGGTCAAGGACCGCCCGCAGCTCCGCCAACGATGCTGATTCCATTGACACTGTCACAGATCGTCGCTCGCCATCCTGTAAAAACTCCAGTCTCAAACGGTGCACAAGCAGCGCGTGAGATGCCGGCTTTTCAACGTCCTGCATAAATACCGGGCGAAGATCCGCCGTTGCGGCTCCTCCGAGAAATATACGTTCTTCTCGCCCGAACAATTCCTGCGCCTTGGCGGAGATACCCAAGCTGGTCTCGCATCGAAGCATCCTTGCGATTTGCCGCTTAAACTCATCGCGCGATATAGAAATCGCGGTTCCAGCGAGGGCGGGTTCTAGGGCAGTCCCTGCTTCACCGGGAGCGTGGGGCAGGCCCAAAAGATAGCTGGCCAAGCCGTCTATCTCCGCCGGATTTTTTTGGCAATAGGGTATCCATGAAGCGAACGCCTCAGCCACCCGGCGGATGTTTTCTTCCTCGGCTTGTTGTTCGACAGACAACGATTTGGCGATCCGCTTCGCGAGCACAAAAATGTTGCTTGCAGGACGCGTCTTCTCAAATGCCACCACCAGCCGTTCGCGCTGAGCGCTTTCGAGCGATTGCAAATAGAGGATCGCTGTCACGTCGATATCTTGATCTTGCTGCTGATTTGCCATGCCCGGTAGCCGTTCCGATTTAGCTCTGTGGTGCGACGTTTGCGCCTACCACGCAACTATACCGTCTCGCCGAGGGCACTGCAAAAAGGGCTGGAGCGGTCCGGGGATGGCGCGACCGGGCCGTCGGCCGCCTTCTCGCGCCGGCGTAACGTTTCCCGCGAATTGGGATCGTGGCGCGAATCATCCGACGGCATCCCGCTCCTGCGGGCCGCAAATTAGTCTGGAAGCGTGAAGCGGCTAATCATGGCGCGCTTTTTTTCGCGATGGACGCCGCGTCTGGCGGAAGGTTCGGCCGCATCGTTGTGTGCGGCCATCACGCGATGGCCGTGGTGTTGAGTTTCGCGTGATGCTGATAATAAATATGTGGCGCCGTGCCGCCGGCGCAGGCCCCATGCCGGGGAAACGATAAACGGGGTACGACTTGAAAATCGAGTCTCCCACGCGGGTCGGCCGTTCGTTGTGCGTCCCACCAACGGGCGCTGATAAGCGGTAATCAAGTGTTCCTTATAAACCAATACGCCCCCCTTCCCGCGATTCGCCACGACAGCACCAAGCCAAGCGACTTAAAAAGCCAACGCGCGTTCCTCTGGTCGTCTCGGCGCCCTCCGCGCCTCCGCGGTTTATTTTTTAACTTTCCATATCGGCGGCCGGCGTCCACCCAGCGCTCTCGGCCGGCGCTTGCCGTCGCGCCACATGAGGGATATTCCGGCCCTGGACGCCCCTCTACCTTCGCAGACCGCCGGCGTCTTTTGTTTCGCTGATGTCCTGCACCGGAATCATGACCGTGTCAAAACGCCCCTGTTTCCCCGGCCGCCAACGCGGATCGATCACCGCGATTCCGTGCCGCAATTTCACCGCATCGGTTTTCATGCTGCCATTGAATGCCCCACTGCGGTTGCTCGTGTAAATGTTATCACTATTTTCGCCGTCAAAGGGGGTATTATGCCATGTGACATGATCGTCAGCGAAGCCCACGTTTTCACCGTCGCCCCCGTGGTTGCCGCTGTTCCAAACATTGGGCGTCACGTACGGCTTTTTCACGCCATGTTCAGGCAGGCCCGGATTGCGATAATGGCCCGAGTGTATCGCCCGCCCCGCCGTCACCACCGGCGCCATGTCGGCCATCAGTGGCACAGTGCTCACGCCCCGCCCGTGCAGCGCCCGCCACCACGGCGCCAACGTCACACCCGCCCACGGGCTGGCAATGGAATAACTTTCCCCACCGCCCCGCACGCCCATCGCCCCCGGCACGCCATTGATCCGGAGATGCCGCTGCCGCGCCGCCCCGCCAAAATTATTCCAAAAATCGCGCGAGGTCCGCGGATGAAAATACTGGGCCGACGGATTAGACGTAAACGGATCTGCCGGGCAGATGAACCGCTTGGGCGTCTCCTGCCCCTCCAGCACCAGCAGCCACAGGCACGCCATCGGATCGCCCGCGTGATTTTTATTACGGTATAGCGCCTGAAAAACATGCAGCGATAACCGCGTGGCCACCGGCGAGGGCATCGGATCATTCTCAAAATGATCGGGAACCGGCGGCGGCAGAACGGTGGGAAAGGCGCTGTTGTTCTGTTCGTACATATACATAGCTAATATTGCCTGCCTGATATTGTTTGAGCATTCCGCCCGGCTGGCAAATTCGCGGGGGCCGAGGCTCGGCGTTAGCGCTGAATACGCCAGGAACGCCAGCACCAGCAGCGCCCCCGCCGCCACAACCATTTCCACCCGCGAAAGACCGCGCCGCCGCATAAACGCCTCCATCAAAACCGGCCAGCCGAGCCGAACGCGCATAACGCTGGGCGCGGCGCCGGGCTGCGGCGGTCCATCGTACCATGCTGTTGCGCCGCCAGCACTGCGACGTGGGCCCACGATCGTGGCAGCGGACACCACGGCGCCTGTGGCCCTGTTCACTTGGCGAAAACCCGCCCCGCCCGCTAGAATGTCATTCCACCTTGGCCGGATGCCCGAGTGGTCCAAGGGGGCGGATTGCAAATCCGTTTGTCGTGGGTTCGAATCCCACTCCGGCCTTTGATAACTTTCCCAGTAATCCACCACTTTCCGAACGTTCCAACCCGTTTTTAGGGTTTCCTGTCAGCATTCAACGTTCGTCTCTGTTAGCCTTACATAGCCCTAATATGCCAGCGGTTTTCAGCATATGTTCAGCAGCCTTTCAGCAGTGTTTCAACCGATGCCTACAGTAGATTCTCAAGATGCGTTTTTCTTCATGCTGGGCATTCTTTCAGCAGCGTCAAGGCCATGGCCGGGTAATGCCGCCAAAGCCTTCTGGCTATCGGCCAGGGTCATGTGGGCGTAGATGCCAAATGTCAGGACAGGCGTTGAATGCCGGGCCAATTCCTGAACCGTCTTAACGTTGGCGCCGCTCTGAACCAGCCAGGTAATGTAAGAGTGCCGAAGGGCATGAAAATCCACCACATTACCCGATGCGTCAACGGCGGCCAGGAAGAAAGACTTCTCGCGTAAGGCACGCTGTTGGCCGGCGGCCTCAGCCAGCCAGGCCGCACGGGCCGCTTTCAGATCTAACCGAAACATTTCAGCGGCCTTGTGGGTGGGCAGGCCGGCAAACGGCTTACTACCCTTCTCCCGGCCTTCCAGCCACGGTTTAAGTATCTGCACCAGGGCGGTAGGAATGGGTTGTTGGTCATCACGTCGGCGTTTGCTGTAAGCCGCCGCCACCGTGATGCAGGGGGCGTCGGCGTCCAAGTGGAATGACTCCACGGTCAAGGTACGAAGCTCGTTAGCCCTAAACCCCGTTGCACAGGCCACAGCGTAAAGCATGGAACGGTCAATCCCCGACATACCACAGGACATTGGGGCCATCTCGGTGGCCTTAATAAGGCGGTCATACTCTTCCACGTCTAGGGCCCTGCGTACATGGCGGCGTTCACTCCGGGCCACCGTCTTCACAGTGACAATAGCCAGGGCATCATCGGAGCATCGACCGTTACGCCACAACCAGCGTGTAAACAGCTTTATGGCTCGCAGGTAATGGGAACAGGAAGCCTCAGAGGGCGTTTTAGAATAGCTCAGCACGCCAATAAGTGGGGGTAGATTCATTGCCACCGGCGCGCATAGCATCATCGCGACGATCAGGATGCGCCGCAA
>JAJZCU010000098.1 GCA_021828935.1 Planctomycetota bacterium
GGGATTTAGAAAATAGGTCATGGATTTCGCCCGAACGCGACTCAAATTATCCAGCCGCGGTTCCCTTGGTCGTCCCCGCCAAACTGCAATGCGGATCCAATATTATTAACCGTTGATTACGCTCATTACGCGGATAGGGGAAGGACAGATAGCCGACCCCTGGCCAACGGAACCATGAACAACGGGCAACCAGCCGAAAATCATTTCCCACTCCGTCGTATCCGCGTTCATCCGCGTCATCCGCGGTTCCTCTGGTCCCACGGCCAGATTACAATGCAGCTTAAATCTATTGGCGAACACCTGGGTATCGACAAGCCATCGTCGGACGGGGCTGTGGCCCCCCGTGGCGTTGATCCGCTCGGGACGCCGCCGGCGTGGCCGGAGGCGCCGCGATCTCATCAAAACGGCGATACGTAAATGTTGTTAAAGTCGCTCGCGGTGACGCTTTCCACATGCGTGTCGCAGAAGCCAACATTAATTTCGCTTCCGTGCCGCTGGCCGGCGGCGGCGGCGGGACTATTCAGAAGCCGCTGCCAATTGAACGGAATGCGCTGCTGCAGCCACTGGGTTTTGTAAACAGCTTCCAGCGTGCGCGGGTCTACGTTGGGGGGCAGACCGGCGTCCACATCATAGTTGGTGGTGTAGTAAACGGCGTTGTTATAATTTAGCGGGGCGCCTGGAGTTGTGCCGGGCCGCGTGCCGCAATCGGCAATACACAACGTTTCCGCGGGCAGGCGGATGCTGTCCCACTTGCAATTCAGCGGATCGCCCAGGCCGCCGGGGCCGCCGGACCCGCCGGCAACATTCATGTTGTCGTTCTCGCCGAAATGGCCCAGGCCGTCGGGCCCGGTCAAAGCGGTGATATCCGCATTGATGCCATAAGAAATCGGAAAGTATCCCTTCGGGTCGTTCGGGGGAATGGTGACATTGTTAAAAATCTGGTAGCCCGGCCACTGGTCATCCAGCGTTGGATCATTGGGGCACAGAAAGACCTTGCTTTCTTTCAGAGAACTCTGAAACGACTGCAACGGCGATCCGCCCATGGTCGGCACCAAGGCGCTGGCCCAGTCTTTCAGGAAGCCATCGTTGCGCCAGGCAAAGATGTCTTTCATGGGGTCGTAGGGTATGGCCCATTGGTTGGACGAACACGGCTGCACCAGTTCGTGATGACTCTGGGCGAATTCCGTTTCGGCCATGCAAAGCTGCCGAATGTTTGACGCGCAGGCCACTTTTCCAGCCTCCGCCTTGGCCCTGGCCAGGGCGGGCAGCAGGATGGAAATGAGGATCGCGATGATGGAAATGACCACCAGCAATTCAATGAGCGTAAAACCGCGCCGGAATCGCGGGGGCGACAACGTCTTGGCGGAAAATGTGAACATGATATGCCTCGAAAATAAAATTTAGCAGCGACGGCGGCGGCGCAGGAGCGTTACGCCCCCGCCGGCCGCCAAAAGCGCCAGGGATGCCGGCTCAGGAACCGCCACCGGCGTTGCGCCTAAGGCCAGCATTTGCGCGGCCGCACTGGTGGTCGATGGACCGGGATATTGTGCCAGCAAATTGTTGTAGGCCTGCAACACCGACGCGCCGGCGCCCACGGCGCGCAGACGCTGGCCGAACAGCAGCAAATCAGTGCGGCCAACCACGCCATCGCCGTCGAAATCGGCGGCGGGATTAAATTGCGTATTATTACTGGCCAGAATCTGGCCAAATAAGTTCACATCGGCAACGGTGTACTGCCCGTCAAAATTCAGATCGCCCAGGCCCGCGCCGAAGATGGTGGACGTATACAGCCCTCCGAAACGCTGAATGTTGTACGTGCCGTCCGGTTTGTACGTGATCACCGTGGCCACATGATTGCCGCTGGTCAGGCCGTTCGCGTTGATGGTCCATAGATTCGTATCAAACGCATTGGCCTGATTGCCGCTGTTGACCATGGCCAGAATTTGCGCGGTGGTGTCCGCGGCCGGCAGGTCAAAAATCACATGAATGTTGTTGGCCAGGCCATCGACCGATTTCACCAACAGGGTGCGGTTTTGGTTCACGCCCGGAACGGTGGCGGAAAAGCTTTCAATGGCTGAGACCGGCGGCGCGGTGTCCACATAAATGGTTTGCGTCCAATCCGTGTACAGCGGCGGCGGATTGGCGTTGTTGCCAAACGCGGTGCGATGCCGAAAGGCAATCACTTCAATGGAATGATACCCCTGGCCAAGCTGGGCCGTGTTAATGGTTTGAATAAATTGGCCATCTCCTCCGCCGTACAGCGGGCTTGATTTGGTACGGAAGAAATCGTAGCCGTAGGTCACGGTGTTGGGCGTGGTGAAATCCACATGGCCATCGCCATTGATCGGAAGGCCGCCGTCAATGCGGATCAGGGCGTTGTCGCCGCTGGCATTGGGGTCGCTGATGGAGCCCAGCAACTTCACCGGAATTGTCTGCAGGTTCACATTAAACGTGGCGGACTTGATGACATCCACGCTGGAGACGCGATTGGCGCCATTGGCATAGGGCAGATTGGATGCATTGGCGGATGGCGCGGTTCCCGGCATCACGGACGCCACGTTGGTCAGACTCAGCGTGCCCACCGGCGTGGCGGGGCCGTAGATTAAGTACCCCTGCCCGGTGAACTTTCCGCTGGGCGTGTCATTGTTTGGAAAGGTGACGTTCACGGTTTGATCAGCGTTGACCTGCAGCAACTGCGGCAGCAGACCGTTGGAGTTGGCGGCATTGCCGGTGAGTTCCTCCAGGTATGTGCCGGGGCGAAAATCGGTATGCAACGTGGTGCTGACGTTGCCTCCGCCCTCCTGGTTATTTAACAACACCAGGGCGGAATCCTGCCGCTCAAAGGCGAAATTATTCTGGGTTAAATACCGTTGAATGTAGTTGCCGGTGGAGTACCGGTTGCGAATGTCCACCAGACCGCTTACGCCGCTGAAATGGCTGGTGGTGTTGGTGGTATTGGCCATGGTATTGCCATACACGCCGCCCAAGGCGTCTTCCCGGCCATTGGCGGGGAAACTGCCATACGTGTTGGTGTTGCCGTTGTAGTAAACCAGCGCCTGCCCCGGCAGCATGAGCGTGTAGGCATAGGCCACGTTATCCAGTGCGGGCGGGCCGTTGTCCTGGCTGGAAACAAACTTCACGCCCACCGTGCCATTGTGCTGCGTATCCACCGACGCATTAACCACATTGTTCCAGTTATTTTGATAACCGTTGGCGGTAAGGTTGTTTTGCATGGCGAAGAACAGGGGGAAATCAAGCACATTCAAATTGTTATGAACCGTGCCGATGCTGCCCGCCGGCGAGCCGTTTGGGTTGTACTGGCTGGGGGGCGAAACGGAAAAAATCTGCGTGGGATGGGAACCGTAATACTCGCCGAACCCGTAAATTTGCTCCTGCACGCCATTCAAATACGTGCGCGTGCTGGAACGGTACACGGCCTGGTTGTAATACGGCAGCGCGGTTTGCCATTCCATGTTTTTGACCGCATCCAGGCGGAAACCGTCCACGCCCAGCTTCTGCACATACCACTGCAAATTGCGCATGATGTATCCGGTGACGTTTTCCGTGGTCGGCGAGCCGGCGAGGGGGTTTGAGTTATTAAATGAATTCACCTGGATACCGCCCTGCCCGGTGGCGGGATTATAAACAAAAATGGGATTGTTGTTGGCCTGCGGATAAAACTGGGCGTTGGCGGGCATGGGCTCATTGGCAATGCGGCCAAAGGCCGGCGTTGTGCCGGCCGGCAAATTGGCGGGGTTGCCCGGCGTGGTGGGGTTGCGAATATATTGGTAATTTGTGTCAAAGTTGATATTGTCCAGCCCGGCCAGGCGCCCCTGCTGCACGTTGTTGGCGTAAGCCCCGTTGAAATCGCCGTCCGGGTTGCCGGGGGCGGAGTTCAAAAAGCCCGGGTATCCGCCCGCATTGGCGAACGTGTTGCCGTTTGAATCCACCGAACCGGTATTGGAATATCCGTTGTGGCCCATGGAATAATCGGTGTAGAAAAACGCCCCGATCTGGTGCGTGGCGTTAATTAAGCTCGAGTAGCTGGCCAGCGTGCCATAGGTGGTCGGGTTGCCCGGAGCGCCCAGGTCGTAACGGTTGTAAATGTCATACCCCACGGAAGACATTGCCGGTGTCCGACCGGCTGGGCGGCGGGGTTAACAAAGAACCGTAGCCGGCGGAAAAGACGTCCGGCAGGCGGTTTTGAATGGTGCTCCAGTCGGAACCAAAGTAGTCCAGGGTGGCTGGCGCGGAATAGGCCTGTCCGTACACCTGCGCGCTGGCGGTGCGCGGGGCGCCGATGGCGGCGGCGGCGGTGCATGCGGCCAGAATTACCGCCAAAGACAGTGCCGAACGCGGCTTGCGGCGGTTGGAGAAACGTATTTCTTCGGCTGGGATTGCCGTCATGTGACATCCTCTGTTGGTACTGTTCCGGGTGGTGGCGAATCGGGTTATTGCGGCGTCGCCGCGCCATCGCGGCGCCCACCCCCGGCAAGCCGGGGGCTATATAGGCGCCCGCGTCATCCGCGGTGTAATCGCGCCGATTCACGTTTTCGCCGCGTGGCCAAAAGCGCCAGGGCGCCCACGCCCAACAGGCCCAGAGTGGCCGGTTCGGGAATGGCCGGTACGCCGGTGATGGCCAGGCTGTTAAAATATGCGTCCTGCGTGCCGCCGTAGGTTAAGTTATCATTGAACAGCATCAATTGATTCAGGCTGCCGGAACCCAGTGATAAGTTGCTAAACACGGCGGGCGTTGCGCCCAGGGCAAGCGGCGTAACCGTGGCCGAAATGGTGTCCGGGCCCGTGAGCGTCACGGCAACATTGACGCCATTGGCGTTGTTCGCGGCCACGATGCCCGTATCAATGGCGTTGCTTAAATTGGCGCCGTAATTAATGCCGTAATCGGTCCCGGCGCCGCTGGCCGCAAATTGGAACAACGGCGTGGCAGCGCCCCCGGCGGCATTCTGCAACTGAAAACCCTCCTCGCCAAAGCCGTTGATATAGCCCGTGAGCACGTTCATGCTGAAGGTCTGCCCGACGGATAGCGGCGCGGTGAAGGGCCGATAGGCAACGGGATCAGCAGCCAGGCCGGCGGTGGCGTAATCGGCATAGACATCAAAGGAACTGCCCGCGGTATCAATGTTGGGCGTGGCGGTGGTTCCGTAGGCGGTGGAAGAGGTATTAATAAGAAAACCGGCCAGCGGATTGCCCTGGGAGTTGGTGTGGTTGTAATTAAACGGGATTTGCACCCAGGGGCCAAAGCCCGTGCCGCCGTTGCTGCCATTGGTCCAGCCGTTGGCGTATGCCGGGGAGGAAGCCGTGTCAGCGGCAAGCGTGGAATGAACCACGACGGCGCCGGCACGGGCGGTAAGCGCGCAGATGACGCCAGCCGCAGCCAGCGTGGCCAGAACGTTGAACGTGCGGGATCGGGAAGAACGGTGGTGGATCACAAATTCACTCACAAAAAATGCCAACCTTTCGTTTCTTGCGGCCGCGGTTCAAGCACATTGGCCGCCCGGCTCGCCCTCCAAGTGTGTGACAATCAATTAAGCCAAGCGTCCGAGCTTTGCCCCGCGTCGCCGGCGTAGAAGTACCATACCCAGCACCCCGGCAATGCCGGCGCCTGCGGGAAGGATGCTGGCGGGTTCGGGGGTGATGGCCATGCTGTTAAAATATGTGTTGCCGGTCGTGTTCGTGTCGAACAGGTGGACCTGATTGATGGATCCGGAAATTGTCTGGTTTGTGTATGAAGCCGGCGTGAAACTGTTGCCTGTTGCTGGCGCGATCGTGAGATCGTAGGTCGTCGGCGTGGCCAAGTAGAATGTCGCGACGATGCCGCTGTTTACATCGGACCTGGTGACGGTAGTGGCACTGGAAGCGCCGTTGGAGGTGTAATGCAAATGCGCGTTGCCACCGCTGATAAGCAACGTGAACACGTTTCTCGCGCCGCTGCCCGTACCGTTGCCGCTTTGCAGATCAAAGCCAGCGTACCCCGTCAGGCCAGAACTGTGCGCTGCCATGGCGATCGAGAAAGCCTGACCGGGCCGTAAGGTGCCGATAGAAGCGCCGGAAGCCGAGGTGAACGGGCGGTAGAGGTCCTCCTCTGCGGCGCTGCTGTTGTTTGCGTACAAACCCCAGGACTTTCCGTTCGTGGCGATGTTCGAGCTAGCGGGATTGCCCGTTGGCGTTGCAAGAAACGTACCAACGGCGCGCCCATTTGGCGACGAGTTGACCGTCCACCCCCCGAAGCCCGTCCCGCCGTTCGCAGTGGGGTTGGTAGTGACGTTTGAACTGTTGCCGGTCCATGTGCTGCTCGTGTAGTTGCTCGCATTATCCGCCGCCAGCACCGCCGCGCGCGTCATCTTGGGCGACGCCAGCAGCGCCACGGCACAGATCACCGGCAAGCCGCAAATGGCCATTTTCAACAGGGTGTTCTTCTTTAGCATGATAAGGGCTCCTTTCTAAAACCTTCTCCCGCCCGCAGGCTGGACCTCGTGGGAGATTATTGAACAGGCCCGGCGGCACATTGCCGGCCGGTGGCCAAAAATTACGCTGTCTTCCGCTTCCTGCGGCCACGCAAGCCCATGGCGCCAACCGCCGCTAAGCCGGTGGCCCCGGAAGCGAATGTCAGTTCCGATGCCGCCTTGGGCGTGGCCAACGCAGGCCCGGCCGGTGTGACCGTTGGGCTGTTAAAAAAATTGTCCTGCGTGGTGTTGTGATCAAAAATATCAAACTGG
Organism: Planctomycetota bacterium; assembly: GCA_021828935.1. Classification (GTDB taxonomy): domain Bacteria; phylum Planctomycetota; class Phycisphaerae; order WQYP01; family WQYP01; genus JAJZCU01. The sequence goes on from JAJZCU010000098.1 coordinate 6,738, forward strand.
TTGATGGCGATGGTCGCCACGGTTCCGGTGTACTTCAGCGTGCCATTAAACCGCGTGTTGCCTTTGGCCGGGTTGATGGTCAGCACATACGGCGTGCCGGTGCTGTTGGCAGTGCCCGGCGTGAACGTGGCCACAATGCCGCCGCCTAAGTCGGCGAATGGAATTTTTCCGCCGCCGCCGACAACAGCCGCGGCATAGGTGGTTCCATTTTTATCCGTGATGGACAGATCATTTTTGTTGCCACCGATAAACGCCAACTGAAAAACGGTGGTGCCGCCATGTTGCAAAATAAATCCCGCGGACGAGCCCGCATTGCCGATGCCGCCGCTTTGCCAGGCAATTGAGAAACTCTGGTTTGGCGCCAGGGGGGTTATTAAGGTGCGGCTAATGTCTTCCGTGGGGTATGACATTTACAACCGTTACGACCTGGGCGCTCCGGGCAACCCGACCACCTATGGCACGCTGGCCAGCTACTCGAGCTTAATTAACGCC
>JAJZCU010000099.1 GCA_021828935.1 Planctomycetota bacterium
GCGGCAGCGGTCCAGGGTTTGCGGGCAACTCAAAGCGGCATTACACTTTCTCTCTGTTCAAGAATTCCCGGCCGCGTTTCCGAGCAAATTCCAAGCGAAGAGGAAATTTTGTTATGCACAAGCACCGTTCCGTTTTTTCCGTCCGCGCGGCCTTGGCCGGCCCCTGCGTGCTGGCCGCGCTGGCCGCCGGCGGATGCGCCGCCCATGGCGCCGCCGGGGGGCGATCCGCGCAAATTAAGTCCCAACCGTCCGCCGCCACGCTAACCGATACTGCGCGCAGCGCCGCCACCGCCGAAACCCGGACCGTCGCCCAGCGAGCCGCCGCGGCGCCGCACAGCACCACATTGAATATCAATCTCAATCATCCGGGGATTCATGTAAGCCCTACGCTCTGGGGCATTTTTTTTGAAGAAATCAATTACGCCGGCGAAGGCGGCCTTTACGCTGAATTGGTAAAAAACAGCACGTTTAAGTGGCTGGGCAACAACCGGCCAAAAGGCTGGCGCCTGCAGGTGGCCAAGGGCGGGGGCGCGCAACTTTTTGAAGACTTAAGCCATCCGCTAAACAAGGCGAACCCCGCCGCCGCCCGCGTGGACGTGTACCATCCCACCAAACCCGGGCAGGCCCAATTGATCAACGGCGGATACTGGGGCATGAATTTCAAGAAAGGCGCCTCGTATAAACTGACATTCTTCGCCCGGCGCAGCCCCGGCATGTCAGGGCATGTGCGCGTGGCCCTGCTGGGAAAAAATGATAAACATCTCGCCGCGGCCACGGTTTCCGGCATCGGGAGGCATTGGAAGCAATTTTCGGCCAGCTTCAAAAGCGCCGGCGCCGATCCGCATGGCAAACTCGCCTTTATTTTACAAGGTACAGGTTCGCTGTGGCTCAATGTGGTCACGCTGTTTCCAAAGCACACCTGGAAGCATCAAGCCAACGGTCTGCGGCCCGACCTCGCCCATCTGCTGGCAAATCTGCGGCCCTCATTCGTGCGGTTTCCCGGCGGCAATTACATCGAAGGCCAAGTGCTGGCCAACGGCTTTCACTGGAAACGCACCATCGGCCCCCTGGCGGACCGGCCCGGCCATTTTGATGATTCCTGGGGCTATTGGGTCACCGACGGCCTGGGTTATGAAGAATTTCTGGAAATGTGCCAGGATCTTCACGCCCGGCCATTGTTTGATATTCCCTGCGGACTTTCGCTGGGCATGAACGACCGCGTGCCGCTGAAAGACATGAAGCCCGTGGTGCAGGACGCCGTGGACGCCGTGAATTTCGCCAACGCCCCCGTGAGCAACAAATGGGGCGCATTGCGGGCGAAATTCGGCCACCCCAAACCGTTTCATCTGGGGCTCATGGAAGTTGGCAATGAGTCGTGGTGGGCGGGGCCCTATTCCGCGCGGTACAAAATGTTTCACAAAGTGCTTCACAAGAAATTCCCGCATCTGAAACTCATTGCCAGCGGCAGCCCCGGCAAAACGCCCGTGAACATTGTGGACGAGCATCATTACAGTTCCCCCGCGTGGTTCTGGAACAATCGGCATATGTTTGATACGCGCAGCCGCAAGGGGCCCAGACTTTTTCTGGGCGAGTATGCCGTCACGGCACACTGCGGCCACGGCAACCTGCGCGCCGCCCTCGCGGAAGCCGCCTGGATGACCGGCATAGAGCGCAATTCCGACCTGATCGTCATGGCGTCCTACGCACCCTTGTTTGTCAACATTCACGGACGCCAGTGGAACCCGGATTTAATAGAATTTAATAGTTCGCACGCCTGGGGCACGGCCTCTTACTGGGTGCAGGAAATGTTCTCCCGCAACCGCGTAACCCGCATGTTACCCCTGACGCACGCGGCGCTGCCCGTCCCCAGGCCCAAACATAATACGGAAAACGCCGGCATTGGCCTGGGCAATTGGGCCACGCAGGCCGAATTTAAAAATCTGACCGTCACCTCCGGCGGAAAGACGATCTACACATCCAACTTTTCCCACGGCAGCGACGGCTTCAAGCCCGTTTCCGGCAAGTGGAGCGCCGCCAAAGGCGCTTATCAGCAAACCGGCGGCGGTATGCCACAGCTAAGTTTGCTGAAGCTGCCGGCCCTGCGCGGCTTGGCCAATTACACCATGCATGTGCAGGCGCGCAAACTTTCCGGCAAGGAAGGATTCCTAATTATTCCACGCATGGTTAATGCCAGGCATCTGGTCTGGTGGAATGTCGGCGGCTGGACCGACTCCAACACCGGATTTCAGCAATTGCATGGGGGGCGCTCGGCCGGCACTATGGGCCATTTACTCCCCGTCACGGTGAAAACCGGAAAATGGTATCACCTTCGGGTGGTGGTGCGCGGGAACGCCTACGCCGGGTATCTTAATGGCAAACTCATCCAGCGGGTTTCGGCTGGTTCTAACCAAGTCCGCTTCACCGCGGTGGCGGGCGTGAATGTGCCGCAGAAAACGGTCATTGTGCAGGTGGTCAACGGCACAAGGCACGCCATTTCGACGCGACTGAACCTGCCCGGCGGGAAGCTGGCGTCCCAAGGAAAAGTTATCACGTTAACCGCGCCGAGCCTGAACGCGGAAAACACGCTCCACCATCCGCTGCGCGTCGCGCCGCGCGTCACCACGCTAAAGGGCGTGCATTCGGGCATGAAAGTCCGCTTCCCCGCCCGTTCGTTGACCTTCCTGCGCCTGCCGGAGAAATAAATTTCTCGGCGGCGCCGGTCGTCGCCTGCAAAGCTTTGGGCCTTACGGCGACCCGTCGAACGCCGGCAACTTGACTTGTTGGCCGAACGACACGTCGTAATCGAAACCAAGTCCGCCCGGAAGGCGGGGAAATACCGCAGAGCACCCAGCGGTCACAGAAATACGTTTGATCCCATCGGTCAACGGCAGTTCGCCAAACTTCAAAGCTTGCAGCACCAAGGACGTTCTCTATTAATCCGTCCATCGCGTTCTCTGTGTTCTCTGTGCCCTCTGTGGCCAATCTTCAATCGCCGCGAGCGCCTTGTTTTGCAGACGCATGGCGCCGCACAGGCTAAATAAAAAACCGCTGAGACGACCAGCACGCCCCGCACGAACCGAGGAGCGTAACGGCGCGTCGAATGCGTGCTACGGACCCTCATGCCAGGCCCATTTTGCCGGACACTTCGACCCAACGCTCCCGGAACCGTGTTTGCACGACTCCCCGCCAACTCAGCGACCTCCGCGCCTCAGCGTTTTATTTTATAGACTTCCGTTTGATGCGGGCGTCCACGCACCCAGCGCTGCCGGCGAGCGGTCTAAGCGCAATATTTCGTCCCGCGCCGGGATATCTCCCCCGCCCGCGCACTCACCGCGCCGCCAGCAGCCAGGCCGCCGCCGCCAGCGAAAAGATGGTTCCCAACAAAAATGCCAGCATTACATGGCCGTTGAACAGCTTCACGTTCCACAGGGCGCCGGTCAGCACGCTGGCCGCCATTTGGCTTAAACCTGTGGCCGTGTAGAACAATCCGATGGCGCCCGCGCGGCGGTCGCGCGGCACGGCGTCGCTGATCCACGCCTTCAGCACGCCTTCGGTAAACGCCTGATAAAGCCCATAACTGGCAAACAATGCCCACGGCGCCCAGGACGACCACGCCGTGGCGAAGCCAAAATAAACCACCCCATAAATAATAAATCCCGTCACCACCACCGGCTTGCGGCCGATGCGATCAGACCATGCGCCCAGCGGCGCAGCGGCCGCGGCATAAATGATATTAAACAACGCGAACAGCAAACCCGCCAGCACCGCCACATGGGCCAGCGCCGCCGGATTATTAGGAAATCCTGCGGACGCCCCCGGCGATCCGGAAAACAACGCCGCGCTGCGGGCGATCAGGAATGCGTCGCTGCTGTTGCCCAGTGAAAACAGCGCCCCGCCGATTAACAACAGCCAGAACGGACGTGGAAATCGCTGAAACAACGCCATGCGCTGGCGCGCGGCGGCCGGATCCGCGGCGTGCGGAATATCTTGCACCTGCGTGGCGGCCAGCAGCGCGCTGATGGCGCCGGGCGCCACGGCCAGAAAAAACAGCCACGCCAGCGGAAAGGCCGGATCCATCACCAGCACCGCCACCGCAATTAATGGACCGATCACTGCGCCGGTGGTGTCCATCGCGCGGTGAAAACCGAAGGCCCGGCCGCGAAAATTTTCCGGCGTGCTGTCAGAGATCAGTGCATCGCGCGCCGCCGTGCGTGCGGATTTGCCCAACCGGTCACTGGCACGGCCAATGACAAAAATTGGCCAGCCGGTCGCGTACGCCGCCAGCCCCATCACCGGTTTGCTGACCGCTGAAATGCTGTATCCGGCCACTACGAACGGCTTGCGGCGTTGCGCCCGGTCGGACAAGGCCCCGCCCACCCAGCGCAAGGCCGTGCTGATGCCCTCCGCGGCGCCCTCGATAATTCCCAACGCCACCGGCGGCAGGCCCAGCACCCCCAGAATAAACAATGGGATAATGGGGTACAGCATCTCAGAGGCGATGTCCGTGAACATGCTGACAAAACCCAGCACCACCACATTGCGCGAGATACCTGTTATCTTTTTGACAGCCATGGTTGCGGTTCCCGCGGGCGCTGCTGCAGGCGCCACGCAAATCCTCTTCTTTTGTGGCGGCTCACAAACCGACGCACGCCGGCAGAAACTGGAGAAAACCGGCAACTTTAACAGTAGATGTTGCGGCAAGACAACGGCGCGTGCGGCAAATGTGCAACATCCGTCACAAGCGGAAGCGGAAACGTCTCATAAAACGTCACACAACCTTAATCACTTTCCCCATCGCGCAAGAAATGCGCTGCGGCATGTTGTTTGGGTACAACAGTTGCTTAAACGTCTTCCATGACGCGGTTGCTGTCACATTTCGTTCCACCCTCACCCAAGCCCTTTGGCCGCGCCCCGGCGAAGCGCGCAGCGATGGCCGCGATGGTGGTGTGCGTTGCCGCCCTGGGCGGGTGCGCCAGCCACAAGCCGCGCGTGGCCCGCGCGCCGCTGCTGGTTCCGTCCGCGTCATGGTCGCCACGCCGGTCAGGTCGGCGTTATTGGACACGCAGGCACTGGTCCCGCGCTGTGGCCAGCGCCCAGCGCCCGGAGTCTAATAATATATTTCCACTCGTGGGCGCCGCGAACGTCTACATCCCCCGGTCCCACAAGTTCGCGTATTCCAACCTGCCCACCAACGAAAGCTCTTATTTCAGCAGCTTTATTATTGACGCTGAACCCATTGGCCTTCCGGGCGGCGGCGTAGGGTACAACTACCGCTATATTTACAAGCAAGGTTCATCAGGCTGGTGACCATTTCGCCGAACACGCCGCGGGCGCGTCAAGCCCCGCACTGTCCGCGGCAGCGCCTGCCTTGGCCAGCCAATTGCCTGTCAGTTAGTTACCGCGCCATCGCATGCCGGGCCCACCAGCTTCGCGTATTTCGCCAGCACGCCGTGCGGGTACATCGGCGTCTTGGGCTGCCATTTCTTACGGCGCGCGGCAAGCTGTTCATCAGACAACTCAACATTCATCGTGCCTTTGTCGGCGTCCACGGTAATCATGTCGCCGTCTTCCACCAGCGCAATCGGGCCGCCCACCTGCGCTTCGGGCCCAACATGGCCAATGCACAAGCCGCGGGTGCCGCCGCTAAAGCGACCATCGGTGATCAGACACGTTTCATAACCTAATCCCTGCCCCACAATGGCCGCTGTCACGGCCAGCATTTCGCGCATTCCCGGACCGCCACGCGGGCCTTCATAGCGAATGACCACAACGTCGCCAGGCCGTATTTTCATGCCCTGCACGGCGGCCATCGCTTCGCCTTCGCTGTTAAAGCAGCGGGCCGGGCCGCGGTGCTGCAATTTTTTCACGCCCGCCACCTTGATCACCGCCCCCTCCGGCGCTAAATTGCCGCGCAATATCTTCAGGCCACCCGTGGGCCGCAGCGCGCGGTCCACCGGCAGCACCACGTCCTGGTCGGCGGGCAATTTTACGCCAGCCAAATTTTCGGCGATGGTCTTGCCGGTTACCGTGAGGCACCCGCCGTGCAACAGTTTATTATCCAGCAATACTTTCATAATCACGGGCACGCCGCCCACGCGGTGGACATCCAGCGCCACGTAACGGCCGCCGGGCTTTAAGTCCGCAATAATGGGCGTGCGATGGCTGATGCGTTCAATGTCATCCAGCGTAATTTTAATGCCGGCCTCATGCGCCAGCGCCGGAATGTGCAGGGCAATGTTGGTGCTGCCACCAGTGGCGGCGGCAATGGCGATGGCGTTTTCAAAGGCCTCGCGGGTCATGATGTCGCGCGGGCGGATGTTCTTTTCCAGCAGTTTCATCACGGTTTCGCCACAGGCATACGCGAATTTATCGCGTTGGGTTTCCACCGCCGGCGGGGAACTTGATCCCGGCAGCGCCATGCCGATCGCCTCAGCCACGCACGCCATGGTGTTGGCGGTGAACTGCCCACCGCAGGAACCGGCCGAAGGACAGGCGTTGCATTCCAATTCATACAATTCCTTGTCGGTCATTTTCCCGGCGGCATGTGCGCCAACACCTTCGTACACGTCTACAATGGTCACATCACGCCCCTGGAATTTTCCAGGAAGAATTGTGCCGCCGTACAGAAAAACCGAGGGCAAATTCAGCCGGGCCATGGCCATGAGCATGCCGGGCAACGATTTATCACAGCCGGCCAGCCCCACCAACGCATCGTACCGATGGGCATGCATCATCAGTTCAACGGAGTCCACGATCACTTCCCGCGAAACCAGCGAGGCCTTCATGCCCTCATGGCCCATGGCAATGCCATCGGAAACGGCAATCGTCACGAATTCACGCGGCGTTCCGCCCGCCGCCTTCACGCCTTCCTTCGCGGCCTTGGCCTGCCGGTCCAGCGTTAAGTTGCACGGGGTGGCTTCGTTCCACGTGCTGGCCACGCCCACCCAGGGGCGATGAATATCAGAATCGGTCAGGCCCATGGCCTTAAAAAATGCCCGCTGCGGGGCCCGTTCAAAGCCTTCGGTGACTTCAGTACTGCGGGGACGTTCCATGACTTTACTCCTGGGCCAAGCGTTTCAAAAATCAGGTAAGAGAAGCATTGTGGCGAATTCGCCGGCCCACCGCAAGGACCGCCGCGGCCGTCAACGACCATGGATGAATGGCGCCCTTCCACTGGAACGGCGGCGTGGCGGCCTTCGGGCATTCCGAACGGCAAG
>JAJZCU010000100.1 GCA_021828935.1 Planctomycetota bacterium
CGAGTCTTAAATTGTCATTACAAGATGAGGGGCCCATCAGGCAAACCACTTCGGTTTCCGCCGATAGTCCGTCAGCAGGAACAGCGACAGGACGCCCAGGGCCGAAACCAGGGTGGCGGGTTCCGGAACGGCGACGCCTGACGAAATGAACACAACATCAGGCTCAATCCCCACGCCGTGGCTGGCATCAATTTGATTTCCATTGTTGTCAAACATGAGGTATTGCAGGTCTTGCGCGCCCGCGGTGTTGAATATATTGCCCAGGTCGATGTAGTGCTGGCCGGAAGCAGCGTCGACCAACAAACTGCCGTATCCCGGGCCGTTGGCAAGCGTGGCCTCGGAAATGCTTGTAGGCTTGTCCGCGTAAGAGCTGAAGCCGTCAGTGGAAAATTGGCTTCCGACGGAGTTGAGTTTGGCGGGGATGAGGTTTCCGCCGGCTGAGTCGAACTCATAACTCGACAGGGACGCCGTGTTTCCCAGTACGATCCGCACGTCGCCGGTGTTCAAAAATGCCTCGACGATGCCGTTATCGCCGGTGACGGTCGGCGGGCTGGTCACCACAGCCGCGCCGGCAGCGCCGCCGCCAGCTAAAGCAAATCCGAGGGCCGCGAGAAGCAGGGCTCCCGGTCGCCTGATTCGGCGGACGATCCGGGGTATGGGGCGCGTTTTCATGGAAATCTCCTCAAAGGGAACGACGACTCGCGGCGCGGGGCAGAGGCTCCACGCAAAAGCGCAGGTCACAGGAGGAGCATACCCCATGATTGTTATGAAAATAGTTGCCGTGGGTGAAGTTTTTATGAGGTTTCCCCGGGGATTCCCGGCGACGGCCGCGCCGGGCGGTCGAACCCGCGGCGCACGGTCCGCGCAAAAAGGAGGGCGCCCCGCGGGAGGGTAATCGCGAGGCGCCGGTCCGGGGGATTTAGTTGTTAAGCCAACTTAGCAGGCCCGCTTCCGGCGGCGGCTGACCAAGGCGACGCCGCCGATGGCCAGCAGGCCCAGGGTGGCCGGCTCGGGAATCGTGCCGCCGATGTAAATGGCCGGCTGCCCGGCGCCTGTGGTGCCATCAATTTCATTACCGGCATTGTCAAAGGCCAGGTAGCTTAAATCCCGCGTGCCGTGGACATTGAAGATGTTGCCAAAGTCAATGTAGTATTGACCGTTCGCACCCGGGGTCGTCTGGCTGGCGGTGGGACCATTTCCAAGCGTGGCTTCTGAGATGCTCTTCGCCTTGTCCGCATAGGAGCTAAAGCCATCACCAGAGAATTGCGACGCCAGCGAGTGCAGGTTCGCCGTGACAAGGCTGCCGCTGGCCGAATCAATTTCATAGCTGGAAAGTGAGGCGGTACTTCCCAGCATCAGCCGCACATCCCCAGTGCTGGTGTTGACCACCAGGCTGCTGGTATCGGTATTGGCCGCGGATGTGGTTTGCACCGAAGAACGCAGCGTTGCCAGAGCTTGTGAGGGCGTTTGGCCAAAGTTCTGCCGGATAACGTTCACGTCGCTGACGTTGACGGTTCCGCTGCCAGTGACGGCCCCCTGGCTCCATGTGGCATTGGTGAGGCCAAAATTGGTGCGAATGATGTTTACGTCCGAAACATTGACATGACCATCATTATTAACATCGCCGGCAAAGCGCTGTTCAACGGCAAATTGACCCGTGTGATTCACCACCGCCCAGACCGTGTGATTGATCGTGTCCACACCGTAGGCGCCCAGTTGATTTTCGGCAGCACTGGAAGGAATAAATGCGCCGCTAAATTCCATCGGCGTGCCGGAACTGTTGCCGGAAATGGAGGAGGCAAAGCGACTGCCGTTGTACCACGCCAGCACCGGGCTGTTGGCCGCGCCGTTGATGACCCTGGGGTTGTAGCTCATTTGCACGACATAATTGTCGCCACTTTGGCCACTGGAATTGGCGTTAAACCCGCTGAGGCCCGCAACATCGCTGCGCACCTGAAGCGTGGTGGGGGGCGTGGCGGCAAAGTTTACGCCCACGGTATTGCGGCTGCTGGCAGTTCCGCCGAGGAAACTTACCGTGGTTTGCTGGCTGCCGGTATCGCTTGCCGAACGGGTAATGCTGTACCCGCCGTAGCTTTGATTGGCAAGAATATCCGCCGTATTGGGCGTGCCGGCGATGCCGACATTGCCCGTGACGGTGGTGGCCAGTGCGAAGGTGTTGTTGGCGCCAAGGTCGGCGCCGGTGGTGCTGGTTCCGGCCAAGGCGGTGGAATCAACGGAGTTTTGCATCGGCTGCGTGCCGTTGCGCAGGCCCACCCCGGTCAAAGAAGCGTAGTACGTTCCGTTAAGCGGATTTGCGGCGCTGAAATTGGCGGCGACGACGTTTGGGTTGGTGGCGCCGTCGTTATTCGCCAAAATGTGGGTGCCCGCGACAAAGCCCGTATCCATAATCCAGCCGGTTTGGGTGTTGGCGGCATCCAGACTGCCGGGATTCACGACCACGGCGTAATCGCGCAGGCCGCCATTGGCGGAAAACACGGTGGTGGAATTCGGAACGTCTGTTGCGCCGACACTGGAATTGGCGTCCGGAGCGGCGTTCACCAAAACGCCCGTGCCGTTGGTGGTGGCGGTGGCCGCAATGCTCGCGGCTTGGTACACATCGCCAATGACATAGATGGAACCATTGGGGTTGTTTGGCGCCCCAGTGGCGGCGTCATTCTGCGTCAAGGCGAAGTTGGCCCCGCCAATGTAGTAGGCCGCTTCGTTGTAGGCCCCGCCCACGTTGCCGCCGGGCACCGTATAGGCAAAGTTGCGAGTCGCGGTATTGGCTGTGGGATTGCTATTAAACTGAACATCGGTGGAACCCGCGGCCATCGTGACATAACTGGTATCACCCTGCGGCGCGGAGAAAAGATTGCCCTTGCCGCTCGTGGGGGCGTTGATAGTTGTGTTGGCGGCCAAGGTGACGGTGGTTAAGTAGGTGGAGGAGAAGTCGCCGGCGTTGTTGGGGCTGTTGGTGGTGGTGAGGGTATCGGATTTCGTGGCCGAGCCGCCGACCAGCACGTTGCCGAAATCGATGCCGTTCTGGCCTTCCACGTTGCCAATCTGCCGGTTCTGCACGACATCAGCCGCAGTGAATTTTATCTGTGCGGTGGCATCGTTGGCATTGCTGTTATTTTGCACGGTAAGACCGGCGGTGGCGGAACTCCCGGCCGCCACGTTCGCGGTGTTGAACACCGCGCTGATGGCAGTGGCGGCGCCGCCCGCAAGGGGATTGGTTCCGGCCACGCCGCTGGCGGAGGCGCCGTTGGCGTCGACCGTCGGATTGTCGTTGAGGTAGTACCGCGCCGTGGCGCCGCTGGCGCCGGCATTGGAGAGGTTGACCGATTGGGTGATGCCGGTTCCCTGGACCACACGTCCATAATCAAATTCCACGGCTTTGTTGGTGTTGATGTTGGCGTTGCTGGCGCTGATGTTCAACACGCTGGAGTTTGAAGCGGTGGTGGTCGTGGCGCCGGAAATTTGAATTTGCGGCGGGACCAGTTGGATTTGACCGCCGCCCGCGGAGGTCAGGGCGGAGGTATTGGTTCCATTAAAATCGGCGGAGACAAAATTATCAGCGGCGCTGCCGGCGCCAGGCGTCATGATCACGCGCACATCCTGGCCGCTGTTGGCCTGCTGCTGAAGGTACGAAGCGGCCGCCCCGGAAAGCGAAAGGCTCAGGTCATCTGTTCCAGCCGTTGAATTATTAATGGTGTTTCCCGCGGTGCTGTAGGTGTAGGGCGTGCCAGCGGTGGAAGGATTGCTGCCGCCGGATCCGGCGTAGGCGCCGGTTCCCAAATAATACAAAGTTCCGTTGCTGTCGCCGGTCAGGGAACCAAGCTGATTTTGCAGGCCTTCATTGGGGGCGGTGGGGCTGGGGCTGCTGGAAGGCGTGTAAGCGATGATGTTGGAAAGGGGCGCGGTGTTGGTGGTCAAATAAAAATTAACATCTCCGGGGGCGGAAAAATATTCGTTGAGGTCCTGAAAGTTTAACGCCACGCCTGAGACGCTGTTGAAGCTGGTCAATGCGGGCAACTGCACGGGCGCGAAGTCGATGACTCCGAAGTTGGCATAGGACGACACCGTGGGACTGGCGGAGGTGGATCCGGTGTACAGCCCTTCGGCGGTGAGGCGCGTTGCGCCGGAATGTACGCCATCGGACCGCACCAGGGAAATGTTGTTAGCGCTGGCCGACACGCTGGTGGCGTGTGCGGCGTGCGGCCGCGCCAGCCCGGCGAGGACGCCCGCACAGGCGGCGGCGCCAGCCAGGATGCGGGTGGTGGTGGTGGTGGTTTGCATGGAAGATCTCCCGAAAAAAAGATTCAAAACGCTTTCACGCGGCCCGACATCCGGGTCGGCGATGGTTTTGATGGCGCCACCGTACCGGCCGTGCGCAAAGGCCGGATGTGCATGCGGTTAAAAGTTCATTGGATTTGCGCGAAGAAAGCGGTAATCGCCGCTGCTTTTGTGTAAATTGTCAGCAAACCTTCCGAAACGTCTTACTTATTAGCCCAGGCCTAACCATTTATTCACAGCAACTTAGCGCCCCGCGCCTAGATTAAGCCGTATGGATTGCGGGAAGCGTCGGCCGCCGCAAATTTCGGGGAAGCGTGCAGCCCCGGCGCGGTGGCGGCCGTCCAGAACCCTCCAGAGCCTTAAGGAGCGATGACATGATGACAAAGATTCGGGAATTCTTTCGGAGTCGCAATGGTACTGTACTCGCCGTGACGATATGCGCCCTGGCCACCCTTGCGGCCGTGCTGGCACTGGGACGGGAAATAGGGCAAAGCGCCGGCGCGGCACGGGCCAATGATCCGGTTTTCATTGACTCGGTCACGCATAAGATATTTCATTATGAATTAAAAACGGGCGATTCAATTCCCGTGCTTTCCCCGTACACCCACCGCCGCACCGGTTATCCGCCGGAACTTTGCTTCTGGACCAAGTCCGGCGGCATCTCGCGCAAACCCACCTACGTGCTGGTGAACCAGGATATCGGGAAGCCCGGACCGACGTTTTGCCCCGTGTGCGGCCGGCTGGTAGTTCCGCACAATCCGCTGCCCATGCCGGGCATGACGCCGCCGCCGACGCGGGCGCAGTATTACGCCATGTTAAAGAAGGAACGCGCGGCGTCCGGCGCCGCCGGCCAGTAGTCCGTGTTATTAGGAAAACAATTTACAAAGGAGTCAACGATGCGCACATACAACAATTTCAGGACACGACGAAGAGATTTCGGCGCCTTCACGCTCATTGAGTTGCTTGTGGTCATCAGCATCATCGTGGTGCTCATGGCCCTTCTGCTGCCGACCCTGGCGCAGGCTAAGCGGGCTGCTCAAAGCGTGGCCTGCGCCGCCAATCTGCACGGCATGGGACAGGCGCTGTTCGAATACGCCGGTGAATGGAACAACGCCATTCCGGGCGGGCCGGCCACTTCCAGCAGTTTTATATTTAGCGACGTTGGCAACGGCGTGCTGAATTACAACTACAACCCGGCCAACTGTCCGAATGTGTGCGGAAGCTGGGATTTCATGTCTCCGCTGTCCAATGTTGAAGGCCAGAAGTTTATTCCCCCAGCGACTGCGGATGACCCCCTGGCCGCCAAACCCGCCGACCGCCTAGCGCGCTACTACGCATTGCGCAAGGACAAACGCTTCTTTTGCCCCAGCAATTACATCATGTCAGTGCCTCAGCCGGCGTATGACAATCCCGTGCCCACGGTTGGTCCCATGCTTTCGTACACCCAGACCGCCAACTTCTGCTTTTACGGGGGCGCTGCGCCAAAGGGTGATTCCTACGGCGCCGGCGTGGTGTACAGCCAATATGTACAGGTTCCGGGATCATACACGCCGCGCATGGATTTGGTCGGACAACCGTCCGAAAAAATCTTTGTCGCGGACGGCGCCGAAGCTTCAAACCCCAAGCACGGGCCTTACACGGAGCTGGACTACATTCAGACCGCGTTCTATTCCTTCGATGCCGACATCGGCGCGTTCGATCAGTACTCCCTGTCATGGAACCGGGACAACGCCCCAGGGAATGCCGGTGGATATTATTCCGGCCTATTTGACGCGCGCAATTATGCCTTTCGCCATGGAGACGGCCCCGGCGACTTCCGTTTCAACGCCGCGTTCTTTGATGGCCACGTGGAAAGTATGGACGACTTGACCGGCGCCAATCCAGACCTGTGGTGCCCGCCGGGAACCATTGTGCCCGCCAGCGAGCCCACCAAAGATGTTTACCAGAAATATTTCGGCGGCCAGTCAAACTTTGTGTGCCATTAATCCGGCCCCGGCTTGTCCCGGCAGGCGCAGGCGCCGCCCGAAATAATCGCGCCAGGTTGCACTGGCGAAGTTCTGAATATCTTCATCAGAAAATCCGGCGTCGGAAAGGGCGGCGGCCAGGCGGGGCAGATGGCGCGGATGCTCAAGTTGCTCGGGCAGATCATCGGGCGTAAAGCCGCCGTCCATGTCGGAACCCAGGCCGATGCAGTCAAACCGCCCGGCGATGTCGGCCATGTGCTCAATGTGTTTGACAACATCGGCGACGGTGGCGCGGCGACCGCGGGCCAGAAATTTCGAATACAAATTAATCCCGATGACGCCGCCGGCCTGAAAAATGGCCTTGATCTGCCCGTCGGAAAGATGCCGCTCCGGAACGGGGGCGTCGGGCAGCAGGCTGCGGCAATTGCTGTGGGATGCGATCTTGGGGCCCGAAGCGCGCTGCATCACGCTCCAGAACGCCTTTTCTGAAAGATGCGAAACGTCATGGACCATGTTTAATTTATCAATGGCTAACAGCATGTTTCGCCCGGCAGGCGTTAAATCTTCGCCGGTGCGGTCGCCACCGGCATATTGGCTTCCGGGCGCCCAGGTCAGGCCGATGATGCGCACGCCGGATTGGTAAAAAAGGCGCAGGTCCTCTTCGTGGCGAATGCCGGCGGCGCCTTCCAAAAGCAACAGGGCCTGCAGCGGGGCATCGGCCTTCGCGCCGGCAGTTCCGCAAATGCCGATGTGGCCTTCGCTCTGCCATTGTTGATAAATAGAAATTTGCCGCAGGCATGCGCGGTGGGCCTCTTCAATGTTACCATAGCACCAATCGCCGTTGATGCGTTGTTCCAACGGGCCATCCAGCACGCGGGGCTGCACAAAAATTGTGGCGCAGCACCAACGGATGTTCCCTTCCGCCAGTGCGGGAAATGT
>JAJZCU010000101.1 GCA_021828935.1 Planctomycetota bacterium
CGCTGCTTTATTATTTATTTTTGTGCATCCATGCCTGAATCAGCGACAGCGTTTTTGGGCCGTCGTCTCGGGAGGCATACTGCAGGGCGTTGCGCCCTTTCTTGTCTTTTAATTTCGGATTCGCGCCCGCTTTTAATAGCAATGAAACAGTGGCGGCGGGATGCTTTGCCAGGCAGGCGTAATCCAACGGCGTCATGCCACTATTATCGGCAAGATTCACATTGGCGCCGGCGTGCAGGAGCGCCATGACGGGTTTCAGATAGCCAGAGGCGGCCGCGGCATCAAGGGGCGTGTCGCCCTCGTGGTTCTTCGCGTTTACGTCCGCGCGGGATTTCAGCAGCACCTGCACCGCGCGGAAATGACCGTTACCCGCGGCAAACAGCAGGGCGCCGCGCCCTGTGGAATCGGCTGCGTTCACGGCCGCGCCGTGCCGAATCAGTAAAGCCACGATTCGTGGATTCCCACCTTGAGCGGCCATTTCCAGCGCACTATTTTTTCCCTTGGTTACCGCGTTTAGCGTCGCGCCGGCGTTGATCAGCGCCCGCGCCGCTCTGAAATGGCCCCCCGACGCGGCGGCCATGAGAGGCGTCCCCCCCATGGAATTGGCTGCATTCACTTTCGCGCCATGCGCGATGAGCAACGCCACGATTCGTGGATTTCCTTCTCGTGCCGCCGGGTCCAGCGCCGTATTTTTTCCACTGGTGGCGACGTTCACGGCCGCGCCGGCTTTTATCAGCACCCGCGCCGCGCGGAAATGACCGCCGGCAGCGGCAACCATCAGCGCCGTGCGCCCCGCCGAATCGGCTGTATTCACTTTGGCGCCGTGCCCAATGAGCAACGCCACAACCAGCGGATTCCCGCCGTGAGCGGCAGCCTCAAGGGCGTTTAAGTCCTGTATTTTCGCAGCCTTTGCACCGACTGCGGCGCCGGCGTGGATCAATGCGCGAACCGCCGTCGGGCCGTTCTTCGCCGCCGCAATCATCAACGGCGTAAGCCCCGATTTGGTAACGCTGTTGGGATGGGCGCCATGCTTTAGCAGGATTGTTACAATTTTTCCACAGCCCGAATCCGCGGCGCACATGAGCACAGATTTGCCATCATTCATCTTTGCATTTACATTCGCTCCGACCTTCAGCAGAACCGGGGCGTTCCTGGTACACCCGTTCAGCGCCGCCAGCGCCAGTGCGCTGGCGCCCAGAGAGTTGCGGGCGTTTACGTTCGCTCCGTGCCGAATCAAAAGCGAAAGCATCTTGGGTTGTTCGTGTGCCGCCGCGAAAAAAAGGGCGGCTTGATTGTCGTCTTTCGGCGCCGCGGCATTTACGTCGGCGCCGGATTTAAGCAGGAAGCGCGCCGCCTTGAGCTGGCCAAGTGCCGCTGCGGCCATCAGCGGCGTCACGCCCACGGCGTTTCGGATATTCACTGGAAACGCGCCCGCGGCTTTGGAAAGAATGTATTTAAGCATGGCCACATGGCCGCCGCACGCCGCGCGATACAACAGCGTGTCGCCCTTGTTTTCAGGGACGTGCAGCCGTGCGCCGTGCTGGCGCAGCAAGTTGAAGAGTCGAAAGTTGCCCGACCAAGCTGCCAGGGATAAGGGCGTTTGACCGTTGCGATTTTTGCCGTTGACATCCGCACCATGCTTAAGCAACCACCGCACCGCCGGGATATTATCGACCTGTACGGCCGCGAATAACGGCGCGGCCATTGAATTGGGCCCTGGGTTTACCTTTGCGCCCGCCAGAACCAGCTCTTGCCATGCCCTCGGGCCACCGGGCCCGCCCACCGCATCGTCCAGGGGCGGCCATTTTTTCGCGCCGAAATTGACATCCTTTTTTGCCGGCCCAGCCAGAAGAATTCTAATGATGTTAATATTGCCGCCCATCGCCGCGTAATCCAGCACGGTCCATCCGGCTCTATCGATGGCCAGCGGATTGGCGCCCGCCCGCAGCAACGCCGCCACGCCGGGGCGGTCGCCATGCAATGCGGCGTGCATCAGCGGGGTTTCGCCCATTGAATCCGCCTTGTTGGGATCCAGCCCACGCGCCAATTGGCCGCGGTAAGACCGGGGCGGGGACCATTGGACCCAAACTTTTTTGGCCGCGTAATCGAAGGTCAGCCGATAGTTTTTTAAGAATCTTCCGCCGATCAAAAGATTTGGCTTGGCAAAACCTTCCAATTGCAATTGCCATGGCGTCGTGACTGGCGCATAGATATGCCTGGGATTATCAATTGTTTTCCCCAAGACCGCCAGATGCGCATTTCTGGCCTGAAACAATCGGCCACGCATCTGGATATCTCGGACGCTCTGGGAAAAAGATTGCCGGTTGACCAAATTCGGATGATCGTGAACGTACTCCGGCATTAGAATTGCGGTGACACTGGTTCCGGTATCGGGGCACCAACTAATAGGGCTTGCGTTGAGCGTGCCGACAAGCGTGGGAATACCGAGGCGCGCAAATAACCTGGACACCAGGATTCCATCTTTTGTGGCGCCGGATTTGTAGGCAATTTTCAATGGATATGACTTTGCGCCCAAGGGGGCACGAAACGTTTTGGGGTTATAAAAAATTAGCTTGGAATTGCGATAGTCAATGGTAAACGGCATTCGGCCCAGAATGTCTCCACCAATTCCGCCGATTTGGTTCCTGTATTGATGGCCTTTAACTTTTGAAAGCCCAAAGGCGCAAATGGCGCTGTTCGTAAACGTAATGGGCCCAATTTGAAAGCGGCGAAGACGCCGAATATCAACCCGGTGGCCTTTCCATGTCATATGCATTTGCAGGGCCACCGGCAGAAATCTGCGATCGGCTACTTGCCGGCTGATGTAAGATGTCCGAGCACCGGTGTCGATGAAAAACGGGCCCAGAAACCTGCCGTTGATGCGCACGGCGGAGGTCACTGGAACGCCATTGACGATGGTAAATGGTATTGACACTTGGGCCACGTTTTTGGGAAAGACCAGCGCATCTGCAGGGCCAGCGGCGGCCACGGGTGTGCGGGCCCAGACCGTACGCGCGGGCGCGTGCGGGGCAGCGCGGGCCACGGTTCCCGCCACGATCGCATTGGCCCCCGCCCCCGAAATGGGCGCGAGAACGCCAGCGGCTAAAACCAGGAGGTTCTTCCTATCCATAAAGTTTTTCCAGAAGATTGACAGCGGGCGATGGGACTCGAACCCACAACAGCCAGCTTGGAAGGCTGGAAAAAACGACCAAAAACCCCAATAGAACCGCCTGTTCTCCGGCCCGTGGACCAAATGTAGTACCAAGCTTTTCGCGTCAAAAGGCTGGATGCCCGGTTCCAGCCTGTGGACCAAACTGTGGACCAAATGCGGCTGGAAATGACCCTGAGCTTGCCGCGATTGTGGCGGCCTGGCCACGCCTGTCGGCGCCCCGCCGCAAGGCCCTGGCCGCCATGGCTACCGCGGAATAGGTATAATTGTATTAGATATGAATACAACATAATAATTCCTGAAAGAAACGGTTGTCCTATGTCTGTCGCACTAACCCCGGAATCACATATGCGAACATCCTACCGCAGTCTAAAAATACATACTACCCCCTTGGGGGCGGTTTTTGCTGTCGCACAAATTTTTGGAGTGCGCAAACCCGCATGGCTATTGGGTTTTATGAAAAATTTGAACGACAATCGCGTTTTGACGGGCGAAGTCGCACAAAATGACGCCGCTGGGAAACATCTCATTCATTGGCGTTTTTGTGCGGTTTGTACGACATGTCGTACAAATTTGGCCAGTTTGTTAAAGTATGACGATTTTCAAAAACTGTGCTTTTGTTGGCGTTTTGTGCGTCTTTTAGGCGACAAGCCGTGCGATTTGTGCGACATAGCACGCCACCGCCGGCCCGCTGTTTTGTGCGACCGTTGGTGTTTTGTGCGACACGACGTGCAATACGCCTGATTTGTGCGACACGCCACACAACCCGCCGTGCGGTTTGTGCGACACGACGTGCGATACGCCTGATTTGTGCGACACGCCGCCGCCCGCTGTGGGCGGTGGCGGATGTCGGCGTTATAATTCCTGCGGGTAAGCCACCGCGTTGCAACGCGGCGGCCTAATGCCTGGGAAGGTTGGACGATGTTGTACCTGTCGGCCACCTTCCTGGGCAACCCGCCTTAATAAGGTACAAACCCATGCTTGTTTCCTCATTCCAGTCTTCCATTGCCAAAGACCTTCCCACCCGGATGGAGAAAGCCCTGGCCGACGTGATGGACTTTGTGCGAAACCCGCCGGCCAACCCACGCCCCGACATTTGGTTTGCCGCGATGACCTTACTGGGCCGCGTCAACCGCTTGGCCGGCCTGGCTGGCCTGCCGGACGCATTATCCACGAATACGTTTACGGTTGATGGGGGCAATCCGCTGACGCAACAGATATATTCATCCATGCTGCTGATGCCGCCCCCAACCAGCGACGACAAGGCCACCCTGTTCCTGAAGTACCACGTCATCAGTCTGGCCCACCGCTACCCCGACGGCCAAGTGGGCCCAATAGGCCCACCGACCACGACGCACACGCTGGCCAAGCCAGAAGAATGTGCGGGCGCCTTTGCGGCCTGGAGCCGTTTCCTGAAAGACGCGGCCCCGATGCCGCCGGAGCCGGCAATCACCGTCAACACCAAGAAAGCACGCATCATGCGGCGCCGCCGCTGGATGGTGGGGCGGATTATGGAGTTGCTGAAGTTGGGCAAGACGCCAAGCGAAGTGGTGGCCACGCTGGCCGCCGAATCTGAGGGCGAAGGCCACGAGCCGGTTGGCGAGCGGACCATCAAGGCGGATTTGGCATGGATAAAGGCCAATCCTGGCCGGCTTTCCGCCCCGGCCGGTGCAATTTCTGCGAAATAAATTTCACCGAAAATTTCACCGAAAATTTAATGCAAGGCCGCGAAGCACCTATCGCCATTGTGTTTTATGCACCATGACCGTGTGCAATTTCTAACCTGTGGCAAGCCAAAAAATGCACCAAACCCCTAAAGGTATCGGCGCCGCAATGTGGCGGCCCCTGTACATTTAGGATGAACATCTATGCCTGCCACCATTTCGGAAACCCCCACACAAAAACTTCTGACGGTAAAGCAAGTCGCGGCGGCCCTGGGGCTGTCCACGCGGACTGTGTGGAAGCTTGCCAGCAAAGGCGACCTGCCCCAGCCTTTGACCCTTGGTGCAAAGGCCCGACGTTGGCCCGCCGCCGACGTGGACGCGTACATCGGCCGCCTGGCCGCCGCACGCTGACCCATTTCTGTTAGGATTTTCCGCCGCTTGGCCGGCGGCCGCGGGCGCCAACCCACGGCCGCCGAAATGTGAAAGTGATCATTCCATTTTACACTGTCGCACCCAAAATTTCCTGCCCGCATGGCGCCGGACCACCACCGCCGAACCATGCCCTGTCTGCTGTAAACATGACTGCATGATCGCCGATGACGGCGGCGCCGTTCTCTGCCGCCGCCAATCCGCCGGCGCCAAACGGCAAGTGGCATCCGGCGCCTATCTGCACGTTATCCACACTGGACATCACCGCCGCCCCCGAATCATCCACGTCGGGCCGGCCACGCCCGACCCATTTCTGACGGCCATGGCCGATGCCTGTCATGCCCACGCGAAGGCCGCCGGCCTGCTGCCCCAGTTGGCCAGTACGCTTGGCGTGTCGGCGGATGCCCTGGACGCCATGGACGCGGGCTGGAGCCGCTGGGAGAACGCCTGGACATGGCCCATGCGGAATGCCGCTGGCGACGTGGTGGGCATCCGCCTTCGCGGACGCGGCAAGGCGAAGTGGGCGGTGGCCGGAGGCCATGAGGGGCTGTTTTTCTGTCCGGCCATGGCCATATCAGAAAATCTAATCATCGTGGAAGGCGCCAGCGACGTTGCTGCAATTCTTTCCATCGGAATTTCTGCCGTCATAGGCCGCCCATCGGCCAGCGGTGGTGGCGACCAATTGGTTGCATTGGCCCGCCAATGGCGCCCCAAAAACATTCTGGTGTTGTCCGATGCCGATGACGTTGGCGCCCGCACGGCGGAGTGCCTGGCCGCACGCCTTCGCGGCATTGCCGCGGTACGTGTTCACCCGCCGCCGGCGGGAATTAAAGATGCAAGGGAATGGATTCTCCGCGGCGCCCAAGCCGCCGATGTTTTAGGGTTATTTTTAGGATTAAATAATGCCAAACGGATTTGACGTATCTTTCAATCGTGCGGGCAATCGTGGAAAGACCACCATCACAATTCTTTACGACGGTACGCCTGTCCATGTGGACGCAATTTTATTAACCGCCGCAACCGCCCGCGAAGAATTCCTTGATGCCCTTTGCAAGGCCGTTCCAGCGGCGGTGGCAAGCCGCACGGAAATTGGCGCCGCCCTGCTGGCCGCCGCCGCGGGGCAAGCGGCCCAAGTCACAGATACCGCCGCGGCGGATGAGCCAGAAAATGTTGACAAGGCCGATGAGAACGCCACCTATCTGGCCGGCCTGCCGGCGGAGGCCCGCGAAGCGGCGGAGGCCATGCTGGAAAACCCCGACATTCTTGCCGAAATTTCCGCCGACATTGCCGCAATCGGCGTTGCCGGAGAGGCGGACCTTGCGTTGTTGATTTATTTAATCGGCGTTTCACGCCTTCTCCGCAATCCGTTGGCCGCGATACTTCAAGGTTCCACCGCTTCGGGAAAATCGTACATTTACGGGGCGATTGCGGCGATGTTTCCACCACATTCGGTGGTTCACGCCACACAAATCACGCCAAACGCCCTGTTTTATTCAGACCCCGGAATGTTAATTCATAAATGGATTGTCTGTGGCGAACGTTCACGCAAGGAAGAAGATGACGTGGCCGACGCCACGCGGGCATTGCGGGAAATGATTTCATCTGGAAAGTTGTCAAAATTCCTGCCGGAACGTGATGAAGATGGAAAAATGCGGAGCGTTTTGGTCGAGCGACAAGGCCCCATCGCGTACATCGAATCGACAACACTGGCCGAAGTATTTGAAGAAGATGCCAACCGTTGTCTGCTGCTGCAAACCACCGAAACAGAAGAACAAACGCGGGCAATTCTCCGCACACAAGCGGCGGCCCGCAATGGCCACCGCCCGGCCACCGAAGCAATTCTTAAAAAACACCACGCGGCCCAATGTAT
>JAJZCU010000102.1 GCA_021828935.1 Planctomycetota bacterium
GGCGAGCAACTGGGCCGCCATGACCGCCACGCCATGTGCGGCCCCGACGGCGGACACCCATCCGCGGCGGCGCATGAATACATCGCGCAGGCCCTGCTGCCAGCGTTGCAAAATATTCGTGAACAAATTCCGGTATCCGTGGGATTGGCATCGTGACTGACGAATCGCAGGCACGCCACAAAAAGCGCCGGCTGGTGGTGTTCATCGGTCTGGCTTTGGCCATTGCGCTGGATACGTCGGTGCAGTTGCTGTGGAAGGCCTCGGTACCGCGCCACCGCGGAGTCGTCCACACCCTAAGCGGCACATTCTTTAACTGGCTGTTCCAACTAAGTCTGGTGCTGCACATCTGGCAATTTTTTAATTGGTTAATGGTGTTGGGCAACGCCGATCTAAGCTTCGCCCAGCCCATCACCGCCCTTTCTTACGTCACCGTTACGGCGCTTTCGGTGTGGCTGTTTCATGAAGTCGTGGCCCCGCAAGACATCGTGGGGATCGCACTGATTCTTGCCGGAGTTTATTTGGTAAGTTCCACGCCGTCAGAAACGGCGGGGGCGCCCGGAACGCCGGCCGCCGCGCCAGTGGCGGAGAACGCGGCATGAATGGAACCTCATCCCTGGGTTTCCTGGCCATTGGCATTGCCGTAACGCTGGAATCGTGCGGGCAGGTTCTGTTTAAGCGCGGCACGCAGCGGCCCGGCGCGCCCGGCGGCGGGCTGCACGGCGCACTGCGGCGCAGCGTGGGCAACCATTGGATACAGGCGGGCCTGGTGGCGTTTACTCTGGAGGCCGTGGCGTGGACGTTTGCCCTGCGCTATCTGCCGCTGGATGTGGCGTTTCCCATGGGCAGCGCCTGCTTCGTATTGGTGGCTATTTTGTCAAAATTTTATTTGCGCGAAGAGGTCGGCCCGCGCCGCTGGCTGGGTGTTCTATTAATTTTAGCCGGTGTGGTTCTCATCGGCGCCACGCGATGACCGTCGGCCCCGGCTGCGGCCCCAATGAATAAACCGCGGATGACGCTGATATACGCGGATAGGGACGACGGAAAACTCAGTTATCCGACAACATAATTAAAACATAGCAATCCAACCCAAATGGATGCCGGCGCCTCGCTGTCTCTTTTGCCAACTACCCTTACCCATTTTCCGCCGTATCCGCGTTCATCCGGGGGCGCCCTCTGGGCCATCCGCGGTTCCCGCCGTTTGGTCGTGGCCGCGATAGGCCTTACGGCCGGTCATCAAAGGCCAGCAACTTGACCTGCTGGTCGAACGGCAGGTCGTGATCGAAGCCAGGCCCGTCCGGAAGACGGGGAAATGCCACCAGAGCGCCCAGAGGTCACAGAGGGGTACGTTTGACCCCATCAATCCACTGGCATTCCCTATTAATTCATCCGCGTTCTCCCCTGTGTTCTCGGCGCCCTCTGTGGCCAATCTGCCGCGCCCCGCTGTTTGTTTTGCCAACGGCCATTATGACCCGCGTTTCAAACCTTGTCATTCCCCACATCTTCTTGAGCTTTCCCCCGTAACGCTGGCTTGGCTGTCTGTTATGGGCATGGAACTCAATGTGGCTCAAATATGATTAACCGCTGATTACGCAGATGACGCGGATGGGCGACGAACAGGTAGCCGGGCCTTGGCCAACGGAACCATGTGCAGCGGGCAACGGGCCTAAAATTAGTTCCCATCTCGTCGTATCCGCGTTCATCCGCGTCATCCGCGGTTTTTTGGTTGTCACTGCAGAATTGCAACGCGGCTCCGATTTATTGGCGTGGCTGGGATAAACTAACATCAATTCCTGCCAGATATCGCCTTGCAAAATCTGGGTAACGACAAGCGTTTCAAACCCGGGGTTATGCGCTCCAGCGGCGCAGCGCCTTGAGCGTGGTTTGAAAATCTTTGGGCGCTTCGACCGTGTACGTGCGCGGTTCTCCGCCGGCCTGGCGCGGCAGCGAGATGCTGTGGGCGTGCAGCGTGAGCCGGCTTATTAACGGGCGCTCTTCCTGGCCTTTGCCCAGTCGGTAGCCGCGCTTGAATTCAGACAACAACAGCGCTTCTCCGCCGTATAGTTTATCAACCGCCAGCGGATAGCCCATGGCTTTCAAATGCGCGCGGATTTGGTGCCGCAGTGCGGTGACTGGAACCGCCGCCAGCAGGCTCACGGCGCGGAAGCGTTCGAGCATTTTCCAGGTGGTGCGGCCGGGGCGCGGATTTTCGCCGCGGATGGTCATCCGTTTCTTATCAACCCGGTCCGCCCCCAGGGGCAGGTCCACCACGCCGCTGTCTTCCAGGGGCGCGCCGCGTACAATGGCCATGAATTCCCTGACCACGGCGTGTTCACGCAGTTGCCGCTGCAGCGCCCGCTGGGCATCGGGGCTCCGCGCAAAGAGGATCAGCCCGCTGGCGTCGGCCTCCATGCGATGCACCGGCAGCACCGGATAGGACGCGACGCGCGGATCTTCCCGCAGTAACCCCAGCAGGCTCTGGCGCCCGCCCCGGGCCGGCAGCGCCGCCAGACCCGCGGGTTTGTTGACTACCAGCAGGCGCTCGTCGAAATCAACAATTTCATAGGAAACCAACGCCTTCACGCCTTCCCCGCCAGCTTTAATATCCAATACGCCACCGGCGCCGCCAGCAAGGGGGAATCCAGCATGTCCAGGAGACCGCCAAAGCCCGGCACGCGCCCGGAATCTTTCACTCCCGCATCGCGCTTTAGCAGACTTTCAACCAGATCGCCAAACTGCCCCACCGCGCCCAGCAGCGCCCCGGCCACGGCGCCCTGTTCCCAGGAAAAGCCGTGGACCAAATGGGCCAGCAGCATACAGACCAGCGTGGACATGGCAATGCCCCCCAGAAATCCCTCGACAGTTTTACCCGGTGAAAGCCACACAATTAATTTATGGCGGCCCATTAACCGGCCCACAAAAAAGGCCCCGATGTCCGCCGATTTTACGACCAATAAAATAGTGATGATCATGTCGGCGGAATGCGACAGACGGATCGGCAGATAAAAACTTGGCAGCACGCCTAAATACACAATCGCCAGCAGCGAACCGCCCGCGCTGGCCATGGCGCCATGCACCTTTTCCGAGCGGCTGTGCATGACAAACGCCCCCACCAAAGACGCCGCCAGCACCGTGGGCACCAGATAATGCGGCTTGACCGTGTGGAACCAGTCCAGCACCGCCAGCAGCACCTTGGACGCGCCCGCCGGCCGCGCGCCCTTCATATCTGAAAGCAATTCAAAATAGGGCCACGCCACGCACAAAATGGCTGAGACCACGCATACGCGCCTGGATATGACCACATCTTCTTTTAGCAGCAGGTCGTACATTTCCTGCACCGCCGGCGGAATAATGCAGACGATGGCCAGCAGCACCAACAGGCCCGGCGGGATTGACCAGGCGGCGCTGGGCCAGTGGGCCGACAGGTGGCCGTCAAGGTACAGCAGCGCGATCAGCGCCAGGCCGAACAAAGTGCCAAGGATAATGCGGGTTCTGAGCATAGCGCGGCCGGTTCTTTTGTTGTTCTGGAAACCGCCGTCAGGCGGACAGCGTAAAACGCTTGAACTTCGGGGAATGCGAAGCAGGGCGCGAAAACGCGCCGCTTACGCGATCACTTTGTTTAACGGATAACTAATCAGGCCCGTGGCGCCGGCGCGCTTCAGCCGCGGCACCAATTCCCGCTCGGTGCGTTCCTCCAGAATCACTTCCACCGCCACCCATGCGCCATCGGCCAAGGGGGAAATGGTGGGCGATTTTTCCGCCGGCAGGATGCCCAGAATTTCCTGTAAACTTTCCCGCGGGGCATTGAGCTTCAGCCCCACCTTTTCACGGGCGTTTATCGCCCCTTGCAGCAGCAATGAAATATTCTCAATTTTTTCCCGCTTCGCCGGCTGCTCCCACGCCTTTTTATTGGCGATCAATCGCGTGGTGCTGGTCAGCAGCGTGTCGACGATGCGCAGGTTATTCGCGCGAATCGATGATCCCGTTTCGGTGATGTCCACAATGGCGTCCAGCAGCCGGGCCTTCACTTCCGTGGCCCCCCAGCTAAATTCCACCTTCACCGGAATGTTCTTTTCCGCGAAATACCGCCTGGTCACTTGCACCAATTCTGTGGCGATCACCCCGTCGCGCAGGTCTTCGGCCTGCTGCACCGTGGATTCCTGCGGCACCGCCAGCACCCACCGCGCTGGCCGGCTGGTGGCTTTGCTGTAGACCAATTCCGCCACTTCCTGCACGCTGGAACCATTTTCCTGAATCCAGTCTGAACCGGTCAGACCCGCATCAATGACCCCTTCTTCCACATACCGCGACATTTCCTGGGCCCGGAACATCACCAGTTCCATGCCCGGGTCATCAATGGTCGGAAAATAGCTGCGATCATTGACTTGAATCCGCCAACCAGCCTTGGCAAAAAGATCAATGGTGGAATCTTGCAGGGATCCTTTGGGGATGCCCAGCCGTAAAGTTTTCGCATCGCCCTTGAGCATGCGCGGTATCTCCGTGAACACGTAACTGCGGCCGATGAGAATAATGGATTGCGGCGGGTTTGTCACAGTGCCGCCGCTGGCCGTATAATTTGACCCTATCATTGGGATGCGGCGCCGGTCGCGTGTGGCAGCTGGGTTTGTGAATTGTTTCACTTGCATCCGCTTGGCTACCGGTTCGCGTCCGCCTGAAGAAAGGTGCTTATGCACGCCTCCACATTTGCCCATCCTGTAACGGCATCGACCGTGCGCGCCGCGCAGCTGGCCCCCGGCGCCGGCACATACGGCCACTGGGCCGCGCTGGGTTTACTGTTTTTAATTGCCATGTGCTTTGCCGTGTTCACGGTCATTCTTTCCAGCAATGTGGGCCCGAAACGCCGCGGCAAGGTCAAAGACGCCCCGTATGAATCCGGCGTGAATCCTCTGGGCAGCACGCACCAGCGCTTTAACGTGCGGTTCTACTTAGTGGCCATGATTTTCCTGTTATTTGACGTGGAAATTCTGTTTTTGATTCCCTGGGTGGTGATTTTCAAGGACCGCAAACTGCCTGTGCTGCATGTGGCCGGGGCGCCGCTGTTCGCCAGCGTGCTGGTGTTTACGGGCATTCTGCTTTTGGCCTATATCTACGCCTGGGGCAAGGGCATCCTAAAATGGGATTGACGACAATGGCCGCGCCGGCCACGGACGCAGCCAGCGAGGCCCGGCTTTAGGCGGCGCGTATATTTAAGGAACACACCCAATGCCAATGGAACCCACCGCCCTGTCTGATAATTTTCTCACGTTGAACTTGAAAAAAGTTTCCAACTGGTGCCGCCGCTCCAGCGTGTGGCCGCTGCCGTTCGCCACCGCCTGCTGCGGCATCGAATTGATGGCCACCGCCAGCAGCCGCTTCGATATTTCCCGTTTCGGCGCCGAAGTCATGCGATTTTCCCCCCGCCAGGCCGACCTGCTGATCGTGGCCGGCCGCGTGAGCATCAAAATGATGCCCGTGCTGCAACGGATTTATTTACAACTTGTTGAACCCAAATGGGTCATCAGCATGGGCGCCTGCGCCTCCACCGGCGGCGTGTTCGACAATTACGCGACGATCCAGGGCATTGACCAATTCATGCCTGTAGACATCTACGTACCAGGCTGCCCTCCGCGCCCGGAAACGCTCATCGAAGGCATCATGGCCATTCAGCGAATTATCGATCAGCAGGGCCTGCCACCGGGCAACCGCCGCCCCATGAAATTGGCCATTGAACCCACCTACCGCCCATCCCTGCAGCCGCAAGTGCTGCTGGGGCCCACGATGGCCAAAGCCGTGCAGCGGCAAGCATTGGATCAAGCCAGCGCCGGGTCACAGGCGTAAGATTGGCATGCATTTTCGGAACCACTCGGACGCCTGGTTACCTTCACAACATATACTGCATAGGGGCGCGCGGTTCGGCGGATAGAACCACCATCAACGGAAGACGCCGGTCCCGGAGGTCAACCCGGAATCGATACGGATTGTGCTATGAAATTGACTGACGACGAAAAGCGGAAAATCAAGCGGGATTTAGCTTGGTGCCTGGCGGGCCAGCGGGAAATCCGCAAGGTAATGATCTTCGGATCCTTTCTGACCAGTGATGATCCGCAAGATTTGGATGTCGCTATATTTCAGGATAGTGAGGAAAAATATCTGCCCCTGGTTATGAGGTATCGTAGACTTCTGCGCGCGGTAGCGGATCAAATACCGCTGGATGTCGTCCCGGTTTACCGGGCCGGCGCCCGTGGAGCGTTCCTTGATGAAATCAACAGCGGAGAAGTAGTTTATGAACTGGCGCATGCCGTCGTGGAAAAGGCTGAACTCATGATGCGAACGAACGGCCCCCGTTGGATCGTTGTTTCCATTCTCATTGAATGCCAAGCACCATCTTTATTACACCGATCGCCCAGCTTCAGCGCCGCTTCCAGTGCTGCAACAGACGCAGCAGCCAGATGCGGCCTTGGGGCGACGGCTTTTGCCAGAACGGCTGGTGACGAAAATGCCGGGGGATTATCAGCCGCCGCCCATGGTAGACCAGCGTCCACGTTGGTGCGGCCATGGCAAGAGCGTGGGCATGGGGATGGGCCAGGCGTTGTACCGCAGCCACGGTGGCGGCACTGGGGCGGTGCGGCCAGAAAGCATTGACGGCGCCAAGTGCGACGGCCTCGGCCGGGCTGCGGATTAAATGTAGCAGAATCTTTTGGGCAGGCGCCGAGGTCCCGGGCGAAAGCAGGCGTGCGGCGGTCATCGGTAACTTAATGCCGGACGCGAAGGCCATGGCCGCAATCTGTACATGCTTTGGTCCCCAGGCCAGCATGGCCTGGCGCTGCGGCACAGGCAGGTGACCGGTCCATGTGAACCAGCCCATTAAACCAAGCTCCATGTCTGTAAGCGTTATTTTTTGGCCGCGGTCTGCCGGCAGCCCCATCATATTGGCGGCCGGGATATTCGCCGGCAGCGACCGCTTCGCTGGGAGAATATGGCGAACTTGGCACCACCGGCGCATCCTGGCCAGATTCACGGCTTCTTGCCGACGGGAGAATTCGCAAATTGCCGGCGCCCTGAAACTGGCCG
The DNA here is from genome assembly GCA_021828935.1 of Planctomycetota bacterium. Classification (GTDB taxonomy): domain Bacteria; phylum Planctomycetota; class Phycisphaerae; order WQYP01; family WQYP01; genus JAJZCU01. Next base: position 7,069 of record JAJZCU010000102.1, read on the forward strand.
CACTGCATCCGATTTTGACGATTCCAAAATGTGCAGGATTAAGACCCGATTCCAGCATCAGCA
>JAJZCU010000103.1 GCA_021828935.1 Planctomycetota bacterium
TCGTTAAAACCATGACCCCCAAGAAGCCCAACTCCGCGCTGCGCAAGGTGGCCCGCGTGCGGCTGTCCAACGGCAAGGAAGTCACGGCGTACATTCCGGGCATTGATCACAACCTGCAGGAACACAGCATCGTGCTGGTGCGTGGCGGTCGGGTGCGTGACTTGCCGGGCGTGCGGTATCATATTGTGCGCGGCGTGCTGGACAGCAGCGGCGTGGAAGCCCGGCGGCGCAGCCGGTCGAAATATGGCGCCAAGAAGCCCAAATAAAACGGAAATTTGCGGGCGATTCCGCCGGGGTGTTTAACCGCGCGGAATATTTGGAAAAAAGAGAACATCACAAGCAAACTCGGAGCACTGTTTATCCATGGGCGCAAAATCGTTTACCGCAGCCGTTGAGCAACTCAAACCGGATCCTGTTTACGGGTCGCTGGTGCTCAGCAAATTTATCAACTGTCTCATGTATGATGGTAAGAAATCCACCGCCCAGCACATTGTGTACGGGGCGATGGAACTTCTGGGGAAGCGCGTCAAAGACGCCAAGCCCATTGACGTATTTGACGCCGCCATCAACAATGTCAAACCGAATTTGGAAACCAAGTCCCGTCGCGTAGGCGGGCAGAACTATCAGGTACCCATGGCCGTGAGCCGCAAGCGGCAACAGGGTCTGGCCATTCGCTGGATTATTGAGGCCGCACGGGCCAAGTCCGGCAAGCCGATGACTGACCGCCTGGCGGATGAATTGCTGGCGGCGAGCCGGCGTGAAGGCGCGGCAATGACCACGCGGGAAAACGTGCATAAAATGGCCGAGGCCAATCGGGCCTTCGCCCACTTTGCCTGGTAAGGGCAGGGCTGCGGCCAACCGAAAAACAATCAATGACATGGGCAAACAGGCTGCGGCCGCGTTTGCCCATTTTTTTTGATCCCATAAAATTAAACGTTCGACCCCTGTTGGGATCGGGGGGGCGCCATGTCTATCGCCCCTGGCGGCGCAACACCCCGTGCGCTCAGCCGACACGTATACGTGCCGGCTAAGCGCCGGACGGCGAACACGCGGCGGATATTGTCGCCGCACCCGTGCCCGCTGATCGCGGATCGCGTTGGTCATTTCCGTTGCGTGTTTTTTTCGGGCGACTCGTTACAATATCCGCTTTGCAAACGGAACTCTGCCCATGCCGATAGGTCAACCGTTGATGGTCCGCTCGAATCAACGCTTCGCTGTTGCGGTGTGCGGCGCATTGTGCCTGCTGCTGGGCGGTTGCGTCGAACGGTCCATCACGCTGGCCAGTGCGCCGCGCGGGGCGCTGGCTTATTTGAACGATCGGGAAGTGGGCCGCACGCCATGCCGGGTGCCATTTCTGTGGTATGGAGATTACGACGTCCAGATGCGGCTCACGCGGAATGTGGGCACCGTGGCGCGGCCCAGGTTGGTTCATTATTACCTGCACACGAATCGTGTGACGCGTCGGCCGTGGTTTCAGATCCCGGGGCCCGATATTCTTGCGGCCATTCTTCCGTTTGAATTCAAGGATAATAAAGTATGGGCCTTCGCGCTGCCGCGCGTGCCGCGGGAGAGCGATCGGCAACTGGTGCATGAAGCCCACACACTGCAGGGACAAATGCGAGCCCAAGCGGCGAAGGTACTTGGTAAAAACAGGTCAAAACGCGGGCGGCGTCACCGGTAGCATTCGCATGTACCGATCAAACGTCGGAACACGGGGACAGCACCGCGCTTTTGGCGCGTTTCAGAAACTGTTTCACGGGCGTGTCTGAAGAATAGAAGGCGGTTTGAATGGAACGTATCACGGGGCGCCAGCAGGTTACGGGGATGCTGTTTGCCGGCCCCTATATCCTGGGCATTTTGGCTTTTCTGGCGCTGCCGCTGACGTTGGCCGCCTATTACAGTTTCTGCAATTACACGCTGCTGCAATCGCCGGTGTGGGTGGGGCTGCAAAATTACCATCGGTTGCTGCATGATCACGTTTTCTGGGTGTCGCTAAAAAACACGCTGGTATATGCGGCCTTTTCTGTTCCACTGACGTTGGGGGCCAGCGTGGCGCTGGCGATCTTGTTAAATTTTCCGCTGAAAAGTCAGGCCGTTTACCGCACCGTTATTTTTCTGCCGTCACTGGTTCCGGCGGTGGCCACCGCGCTCATGTGGCAATGGCTGTACAATGACCGGTTGGGGTTGGTGAATCATCTGTTGGCGCCGCCACTTTCATGGCTGGGGGCGATGGTCGCGGATGTCGAGGGTCTCTTCGGCGCGGGCGCCAAAACCATGGCGGCATGGCGAAATATTGCCCCGCCGGCTTGGCTCAATGACCCGCGGTGGGCCATGACCGCGGTGATATTTTTAAGCGTCTGGGGCATTGGGCAAACAGTGGTCATTTTTTTGGCCGGCCTGCAGGACATTCCCCGCACGCTGTACGAAGCGGCCGAAATTGACGGCGTAAGTCCTTTCGGGCGATTTTTGCACGTCACGCTGCCCATGCTCTCCCCGGTCATATTTTTTAATTTGATCATGGGCATCATCGGCACATGGCAGTTTTTTGACGTGCCGTATGTGATGACCGGCGGTGGCCCGAAGCGGTCCACCACATTTTATACCATGTATCTGTACCAGGCGGCGTTCACGCAGTTGCGCATTGGGGCGGCCAGCGCCATGGCCTGGATTCAGTTTCTGATTATTTTAGTCTTGACGGGCATGGCCTTTGCCTCGGCCAGAAAGTGGGTTCATTACACATGAAATTAAGCCGAAGAATTTTAGTGCATCTGTTGCTGCTCCTGATTTGCGTGGGCTTCATCGGTCCGTTTTTATGGATGATCTGCACCAGCTTAAAGACGGCCAAAGAGGCCTCGCACGTTCCGCTGACGCTTCTGCCCAACGGCCTATACCTGCACAATTATAAGCGGGTGTTGGACAATCCATCCTTTCAGATGATGCTGTACGCCCGCAACACGCTGATCATTTCAGTGCTGGCCACGTTGGGCACGGTGCTGTCGAGTTCGCTGGCGGCATACAGCCTGGCCAAGCTGCGCTGGCGCGGCCGCACCACTATTTTTGTGATTATGCTGCTGTCCATGATGATCCCGTTTCAGGTGACCATGGTGCCCATGTACCGCGAGTTTCGGGCCATGGGCATGATCGGCACCACGTTGCCGTTGTGGCTGCCGGCGTTTTTCGGCGCCCCGTTCTTTATTTTCCTGTTGCGTCAATTTTATTTAACAATACCCAGCGAGATGTCCGAGGCGGCGCGGATCGACGGCTGTTCTGATTTTGGCATCTGGTGGCGCATCATTTTGCCGTTGTCCCGGCCCGCGCTGGCGGTGGTGGCGCTGTTTTCATTCATGGGTTCGTGGAATAATTTCATCGGGCCGCTGGTCTATTTAACGCATGAGAAAACGTTTACGCTGGCGCTGGCGCTGCAATTTTTTGACAGCCGGGCGGGCGGCGCGAACTACGAATTGTTGATGGCCGCGTCCACGCTGGTGATCCTGCCGATAGTGGTGCTGTTTTTCCTGACGCAGAAGACGTTTATCCAGGGCATCGCGACAACGGGATTGAAGGGGTAGGGATGTGCCGGCCGCCACGTAGTTATGGCAGCGTCGAACTGAAGTTGTAGCTGCCCGAGCCTACGTGCAGTATCACCACCGGCCGGCCCGCCGGGCGATGCGCCGGCTGGACCATCTGTACGCCCGTTAAACCTTTGGTTCCAGTGATCGGCTCGCCGCCTTCACGCACCAAGCTGGCGCTGGCGCCCGGCACATACACCCGGGCGGAGGTGTTCGGCGGAATGACAATATGCAGCTTGAACTTGCTCCCACTGCGCCGCCAATGGCACACGATCCGGCCATATTCGCTGCGGTAACTGGCCTTCACCCAGGTGATATTTCCCACGACGCGCGGCCGGATGACAATGTGCTTGTACGCAATGGAGTGCGGCGTTTGGCTGATGCCCGCTAAATCTTGATAAAGCCACTGCATGAAATGGCCCAGCATGAAGTGGTCCCAGGATGAACCCTTCGATGCGTTCCAGGCTTCCGTGAGCGACGTTGCGCCCTGGGCCAGCATGTAGCCGTAGCCGGGCCTGCTGGACTGGTTGTTCATGGTAAAAATCACGTTGGACCGGCCGCCGGCCGCCAGGGCTTCCAGCAGATATTTGTATCCCACGTCGCCGGCGGTGAGGCTGTTTCCGTGCTTGCGCACATTGTTGACAATATTCTGTACGATGGCCGCGCGGTCGGCCCGGTGGGCAAGGCCAAAGACCAGCGGAATGGAATTGGCCGTCTGGCTGCCCGTGGCGTATTCATGTGTGCGGGCGTGGTAGAACTTTTGGTTAAATGAGCGTCTCACGCTCCGGGCCAGCGCCTTAAACCGCCGGGCATCGCCGTTCTTGTGCAGCAGCCGCGCGATGCGTGCCCCCACCACCAGATCACGGTAATAAAAGGCCGTGGCGGTAAGCGGTATCGGCGTTAATTGCGAGACGCCGGGAGGATTCGGGCCAATGTCATACCAATCGCCCAGGCCGAACGACAAAATATTGTCATGGGCCTGGCTTCGCAGATAGTTAATATACCCCTTGATCATGTGGTAACGCTGGCGCAGCAGGGTAATGTCGCCATACCAGCGGTAGGTCTGCCAGGGCGCCAGCACGGAAGAACTGCCCCATTCCGGCGAATTGAAAAATCCGCCGCCAAAAACAACGTAGGTTGGTGCGTAGTCTGGTTCCAGGCCGTTGGGAAGCTGCGAATCGGCCATGTCCCCGGATATTTTTTGAAACAGCACCGGCAGCCCAAAGTTGTACATCATGGAGGGGCCCATGAGATGGTCTTCCTCAAGCCATCCGGTTTTTTCGCGGGTGGGGCAGTCGGTCATGATGCTTTCGGAATTGTTGCGAATCGCCCAGCGGATAAGCTTGTCCGTTTTATTAAATAAGGTATTGGAGCACGCAAAATGCCCGTCCACGGGCTCTGAACTGGTCACAAACAATCCGCCGACGGATTGCACCACCGGCAAATGGCTGGGATTGGCCTGCCCTTCCGGAACCGCGCCCTTGATTTCAATGTACTGGCTGCCGAAGTAGGTAAAGCGGGCATGCCACGTTTCATTGGGTTGGCCATTTAACGTGTACTTAAAATAGACCGGTTCAGCGGGGCTGCCCGGAGCGCCGCTGGCCGTGATCCATTCGCCGGGCCAGAGCTGCACAGTTTGACCGGCCTTTCCGGAGACGGTGACCTGCGGCAGCATGGAAAAATTCTGGCCTAGGTTATAGACCCAACTGCTGGGCGAAAGTTCTTTGGCGCGCACCGCCTTAAAGACCCGCACCACGCGAATCGGCGGGGCGGCATGGCGCACGCATTCCAGCTTTCCGCCGGGGCCATTGGTTGTCAAAACCCGGCGCCAGCCAACCGCCTTGAACCCAGCGCGATCCCACCCCTTTTCGTAGCGCAAAGCGTTATAGTCTTCGCCGCCGTAGGGGTTGGAATAGGTAATTGGCCCCGCACGCACCAGCCACGATCCGTTGGAATTAATCACCGCAGTTTTCCCGTTGCGGTAATGCACCACCAGTTGGGATATCAATTTATCGGGTCCATATGACCGCGGATTGTGCGTGTAACGGTTGGTGGCCAAATTGTGGTACACGCCGTTGCCCAGCATCACGCCGATGGCGTTGGGCCCTTTGCGCAATAATTTTGTAACATCATATGCGCGGTACAGGCACACTTTGTTGTATTTGGTCCAGCCGGGGTTAAGCACTGACCGGCCGACGCTTTGGCCATTAATAAAGGCGGCGAACTGCCCGAGACCGCAGATGTACAACTGGGCGTTTTTAACCGGGCTTTTCAGCGCGAATTGTTTGCGAAATATCGGCATGGGGCGCGAAGGCAGCGGAATCTGCACCACCTGCCACGGCCCGGCGCCAAACGGCGCCATGGCCCGCGGTTTCACCCATTTGGCGTGCCTGGCCTTGGCGCCGAACCCGGCGCGTTTCCAGCCGGGCGTGGGGCTTAGCGAGCCGCGCCACCGTGCGTTTACATCAATGTGCTCGCGGTGGCCGTTATGCCGCGTGATATACAGCCGGCCGACGACGCCGGCCGCGTTGGGCACTGTGCCGGTGTTCCGGGCGGCGATGGCCAGCACGTTCTTCCCAGGCCGCAAAAATTTCGTGATGTCGCAGTGCTCAATATTCCTCCAGTGCAATCCAGCGCCGGCTCTGTGGCCATTGACGTACAGGGTGAATTGATTATCAGCCCCGATGATAAAATCAGCGCGCTTGACGCCCCGTGGCACAGAAATCGTCCGGCGCAAATAGATCATTTCCGGCGGGAAGTTGTACTGTTGTGTGGGCTGGCCAACCCACCACCAGTGGCAGCCGGCCAGCGTTTCGCGGTGGGCGTTGCTGGCGGGCGCCCGCATGATCCATGTCGCCTTCCACGCGGTGGGCGAAAGCAGGCCCATGCGCCAAAACGCCGGCTTGCTGTATGCTGAAACATGGCCATGCCTGCCCCAGACCCGCACCGCCCAGTAGCATGGCGCCTGTGAATGCAGCGCCCGCCCGGCGTAGGTAACGCCCACACAGCGGGCGCTTTTCACGCGGCCACTGTTCCAAAGATTGCCGTGACCGGTGGCCAATTGTTTGCGGCTGGTGGCCGCCAAAATTTGATAAGCGCTTTGCATGAGGTCGTGCGCGTTGGCGTGCGTGGCTTTCAGACGCCAGCTTAACAGCGGGCGATGGAAATCCATGCCCAGTGGATTTTTCTGATAATCGCAACGCAAGGCCGCCGGTTTTACGCTCGCACCGCCCCCGACGCCGCGCCCTGGCGGCGCGGCCGCCGCGCCGGCGCTTAAGATCAAAACCGCCATCTGCGCCGTCGCTGTGACCATGGATAATTTCATCATGTCTCCAAATATCCGTCCGCCCGGGCGGCTGCAAAAGCATGGTTAAGAAGAATTTAGCCGCCACGGGCATCGTCCCCGAACCGGCGACGTTTGGCAACCGCCGGAATCGAGCCAACGCGGTCGGTCTCGGCGCCAGCGCCCGTGCAGGCGGCGCCACAACGGCTCCCGCCGCGCCCCC
>JAJZCU010000104.1 GCA_021828935.1 Planctomycetota bacterium
GGACAGTCACGATTTGCTCGCCCTGTGGCGATGCTTGACCTGTCCGAGCAGGTTCGCCGGGGCGACTTGTCTGCACGGCTACTCCTAGCCCGCCGGCGCCGCCGCGGAGTATGTCACCCCGTCACGGGTAAACCTCGGCACGCCAATGCCAAGATCCGCAATGGCTCGGCGCGCGGCGGCCTCCCACTGCGCTATGGCCAGTGGCGCCTGCACGGTCATCACCTGCCCGGCGTTGTAAGGGCCAAATTCACGCCAGGCCCGCATGAGCCTTTGGAAAACGTTCAGACGATACGTCGACGCTTTAGATGCGGGATCCGGATATGCGGTCACGGTGCTACTTTCAACAAAGCCAGCGCCCATGGCACTCGCAGGGACGCGCCCATTAGTCTACAGGAAGCGGACACGGGGCAGAAATCGACCGGTGTGGCGTTGGTACTCTAAATAGGCCTCGCCGTGGGCCGTCAAGAGATACGCTTCCTCCCGGCAGGCTTCCCACGCCAGCAGACCAATGTGAATACCGGCGGTAAGCAGCATTAGTGGCGTGGGAACAACCAACACGCAGCCCAGCATTAACAAAATAGACAGCGCATAAATTGGGTGCCGCACCCGGCGGTACGCCCCCCGCACCACCAGGCGCGTTTTCTCCGATGGGTCAATGCCGATGCGCCATGAGGCGCCCATTTGCTGCCAACATACAAATGTAAGCCCCAACGCGATCACACAGCACAATGCGCCGATTGCGGCTGGCACGACGCCGCGGATAAACAAAGGCGTAAGCAGCCACGGGCTTGTGCGCGCCAGTCGCAGAGCATACAGATACAATTGGGCTATCCATGCCACAACCGTCGGCGCCCACAGCAAACGCACATAGCGGCCGGTGCGTTCACGCGGGATGACGTTGGGCATTTTTCCCCGCCGTTTTTTCATGCGAATACTTTTCACCACCACGGCGGACCAATATGCCGTCACAGTAACCGCCGGAATCCATGCCAACGCAATCATCCATGGGCCAAATGGGCGCGAGCCTGGCGTCATTTTTTAGCCTCCGGAATCGCCGACAACTTCAACGATGACGCATGCTCCGCATACGCCTGGCGCGCCGGAAACCGCCCGCCGCAACTGGCCCGTGGCGGCAAATCCGCATACACCGGTATGCAGCGCTGTACCAGCGCCAGAATCATGCGATGCACGCCTGGATTTTTTTCAATATTAATATGATTTATCCCCGCTGTTGGAAACCCGACGTTCGCATACCGCAGATTAATGTTCGTAAGCTTCGTACGTCGGGGGTTTTTGGCCCGCGCCGGCACGCCGCGCCAAAACGGCAGGAAATCCGTCAGTGGATGGCTTTTATAAATGTCTATGCATCTTTCAACATTGGGCGGTATTTCCGGCGGCGTTACAGGGTCTATGGCCACCAGCAGGCGCACGCTTATGCCGTGCCGCCCCAACCGCCGGGCCACGCGAATTTGATCATCCGCCCCCCACGAATGCCCAATGAGCACCAACGGCCCGCGCAAGCGCCCCGCCCGGTACTCGCGCAGAAGAAAACGGTAAAGCCGATGCGGTTCTGAATCAGCGCACGACGCCGCCGGAATGCCGTCATCGCGCCGCAGTTGCCGGGCCAGTTGATCTATGCCGGTGCTGAAAATACCCAGAAACCCGCGCATGCAATAGGCGTGGCCGGGCCGCAGCGCCGCCACGGTTTGCCGGGGGCGAAGCGTGGCCCACAGGCGGGCCGGCCCGTGTCCGGATAAGTCCACGCAGCCCGGCAGGATGCTCAGCGCAACCAATAGCGGCCCGAGCCGTCGGCCTGTCCTGCTGAGCCCATTTAATGCCATGATTATGCCGCCTGTCGCGCCGGTTTCGCGTTCCGTTAAAATTCTCATCCGACTGTTTTTAGTGGAGCCGCGGCGAAAAATCCATCGTGCCGGGCCAATTGAGCCACCGGCCGCTGCCGGCGTGGTCGCGCCGTGCCCGGGGGCAGCGGCCGCGTCCACATGGCTGACCTGAGCAATAAATTGTTTATTGTTTCAGATTTTTCCATTGACCTCCCCGCGTTGCCCCCCAACGATGTTACTGACCCGGCGGAGACGTTCTTCGCCGAAATTGTTATTTTTTATTTAGTTATGGAGTTGTTCCATGTATCATCACATCAAGAAACTCATGTACACCGTCAATGTCGGCGAACCGGACCCGCGCTTCGGCCGCATGTTGCTGGAACAATTCGGCGGCGCCAACGGCGAACTGGCCGCCGCCATGCAGTACTCCATTCAGGGCATTAATTGCGAAGATATGCAGCGCAAAGATCTGCTCATGGACATTGGCACCGAGGAACTTAGCCATCTGGAGGTCATTGGAACGCTGGCCCGCATGCACTTAAAGCCGTCCAAAACCGAAAAGGCCGCCGCCGAACATGATCCGCTGATTGCCATCTGCGGCGCCGGCGGCGTGTCGCTGTGTAATTCCGCCGGCAATTCGTGGACGGCTGATTACCTCAAAGTCACCGGCGAACTGGACGTTGATCTGCGCAGCAACATTGCCGCCGAGGCCCGCGCCAAAATTGTTTATGAACGCCTGATCAACTTCACCGACGACCGCGGCACCAAAGACGCTCTCCAATTTCTTATGACCCGCGAAATCACCCACATGAAGGCCTTCATCATCGCCTTGGATACCCTGGGCAAAGATGCGCTGTCCATCGGCAAAATTCCGCCCACGCCCAAGGTCGTTGATAAGTTCTTCGACGATTCCACCGGCAAGGGCGACCATGGTGAAATCAACGCCCGCGGTCCATGGAATGAAGGTAACGGCTTTGAATTGGTTGAAGCCCCGGCGTTTCAGGACGTGCGCAAGTTGGTGACGCAACAGACGTAACGCCTCACGCCCCCGGCGGCAACGAAACGCCGCCGCAATTGGGTGCGGGCGACGCACATTCGCCGTCCACCGCTTAGCCGACACGTATACGTGTCGGCTAAGCGTGCGCGCCGTTGCGTTCATAACGTGCCGCGGTTACACTGCCGCCATCGTTACGGGGTGACTGCCATGCATTTTCCCATGACCATCCATCTCTTCGGATTCAAGATACCGCCGCATCCGGTATTTGAAACGCTCGCCTACGTCATCGGCTTCACGATGCACATTACGATCCGCTGCCGCCGCAACGAATTTTCCGAGCCACACAGTCAGATCAGGGTGCTGGCCATCTTGCTGGGATGCCTCACCGGCGCCCTCGTTGGCGCCCGGCTGCTGGCTGACATTCAATGGCTGCCCCTGCTGTGGCGCCACGGCACAACCATTGATTGGTTTGAAAATAAGACGATCGTCGGCGGTCTCATCGGCGGATGGATTGGCGTGGAGGTTGCCAAGAAATTACTGGGCATGGGCGTGGGCATCCGCAGTTCCATCGGCGATACCATGGTGTTCCCCCCGATTGTTGCCATGGCTGTGGGCCGCATTGGTTGTTTCTTAACAGGCCTAAGCGACGGCACGTGCGGCAGCCGCACGACTCTGCCCTGGGGCGTGAACTTTGGCGACGGCGTCTACCGGCATCCGACGCAAATTTATGACATGGTGTTCCTGACGCTGTTGGGTCTGACCTTCCTGGCCTTTCGGCAAAAATTCACCACCCCGGGATACCTCTTCCGAACGTTCATCTTTGCTTATATGTGCTACCGCTTCCTGGTTGATTTCCTCAAGCCGCAGCCGTGGACCATGCTGGGGATGACTCCGATTCAAATCGGCTGCCTCGGCGTGGCCGGATTCGTGGCCGTCACATGCGCGCCCGCGCTATTGGCCCGCTGGTCCGCCAAAATACCCCGCGCTGCCATGACGGAGCCGGTCAATGGCTGATCGGCCGTCTCTGTTTTTGGAACTTACCAACAGCATCTGCGCCCACTGTTTGCGTAAAATTGAGGCCAAGATCGTATTGCAGGATGGCCGCGTCTATCTGCACAAGTTATGCCCGCAACATGGCGCCCAACGCACGCTGGTCTCCACCAACCTTGATTGGTATCAAAAAACCCGCAGCTTCGTGAAGCCCGGCCAAATGCCCAAGCGCTTCAATACGCCGGTGAAATATGGCTGCCCTTATGACTGCGGCCTGTGCCCGGACCACGAACAGCACAGTTGCCTGGCCATTGTGGAAGTCACCGATCATTGCAATCTGGCCTGCCCAATTTGTTATGCGGAATCCGGCCCCCACCGCCCCGATCACCGTTCGCTTGGACAAATTGCGTTTATGCTCGACAGCGTGGTGCGCAATGAAGGCCAGCCGGACATTGTGCAAATTTCCGGCGGGGAGCCGACGTTGCATCCGGAATTTTTTAAGATATTGGAAATGGCCCGCGAACGGCCTATTAAACATTTAATGGTGAACACCAACGGCCTGCGCATCGCCCGCGAGGCGGACTTCGCCAAACGCCTGCAGGAGTTCATGCCCGCCTTTGAACTGTATCTGCAGTTTGATTCCCTGCATGATGATGCGCTGCGCCACCTGCGCGGCGCCGACCTTTCCCGCATACGCCGCGATGCGCTCGACCGCCTCAACGATCTGGGCATTTCCACCACGCTGGTGGTAACGCTGCAAAAGGGCGTAAACGATGCGCAAATCGGTGAAATTTTAGATTTTGCCGTGCAGCAGCCCTGCGTCCGCGGCGTCACGTTCCAGCCGGTGCAAACCGCCGGCCGCACCGAAGGTTTTGACCCATCCACGGACCGCCTCACCGTTTCGGAAGTGCGGGATGAAATCGTGCGGCAATCATCGCTTTTTGCCGCCGATGACATTATTCCCGTACCCTGCCATCCCGATTGCCTGGCCATGGCCTATGCCCTGAAAGTCGGCGGCGCAACGATTCCGCTGACCGGCTTAATTGATCCGCAAACGCTGCTGGAGGCGGAAGGCTCAACCATAGTTTATGAACGCAATCCCGGGCTGCGCCAGCGCGTATTCGAGGCCTTTTCCACCAGCCACGGTCCCGCCTCCGCCGGCCTGGCCCTCAAGCACCTTCTATGCTGCCTGCCGGGCGTGGAATGCCCAGATACGGTGACGTATGAAAATGTTTTCCGCATTATCATCATGCAATTTTTAGATCCGTGGTCGTTCGACGTGCGGTCCGTGAAGCGCAGTTGCGTACATATCGTTCACCCCGATGGCCGGCTGATTCCATTTGATAATTATAACATTTTTTATCGCGACGGTCGGGAAAAGATTTTAGAGGAATTGCGCACCGGGCACGCCGGACATCTGGCGCCGCTGACGGTGCGCGGCCGGCAGCAACGGCCGGCGATCTCCGCGGAGCACGCGCTGCCATGACCACGGACGAAGAAGAGCTTCGTGAAAAACGCCGCAGATGGTGGCTGGTGCCGCGCGCGGCAATCATAGGGTTTCTGGTTTGTCGTGTTGATATTGTTATTTTTTCAGCCTGCAAGGCCGGTCCCCTATGAGCGGTAAACGTCCAAAGAAAAAAGGGCGATCTCTGTCCGTGCCACTTGGCGCCATCGCGGGATTTGTCATCACGTTCGCTTACGCCCTAATCTTGCTGGCTGCTTCGGGCACGGGTAACCAGGACGCGTGCTCACCATCGGCGGCGCTGTGGAGGTTGCGTTGCTGGTTTATGTCGCCTACGGCGCCACAAAGGAGAAGGGCGCCACCGAACGACTGCCGTTTCAATTGGGCTTCGTGCTTGGCCAAGCCATTTTTACGGTGTTCGCCCTGCTTCTGCTGGGTCTCTGCGCCGTGCTGGTTAACGGCCTGCGTTAGCCAACAAAAGTTCGCTTAGGCCCACAGGCCGCAGGCATTGCGCACCTTTTGCTGATCACCACGATTTGTCGCACAATACTCCGACCGCAACGAACACGAGATATTTTTCTACCACATTATGCGGCCCCCATGCGCAATTTTTGGAACAACTTAAAGGGTTCTTCGCCTGTTCCGGTCGGCGCCATTTTGGGCGTGGCCATTCTCATCGCCCTGGCGATCCTGGCCGGCGCGATGGCCTCAATGTCCGGCCGAATGCACCGCACCGGCAACGACGCGGCCTACGGCCTGGCAGCATTGCTGGACGTGGCTTTCCTCGCCTACACGGTGGTGTCCATGGTGCGCAATCGCGACGACCCAAGTGAAGTCACTTTTAGACTGGCGATTTTTTTTGGTCAGGCCATCGCCATCGGCTGCGCACTGCTCATATATTCCTCGTGCCACACCCTTTGACTCGGCTTCATAATGTTTTAGGCCACCAAAGTTTGGCCAGCGGAATTTCCAAGTCCAGAAACGGCGGAAAATGCACTTTTCCTTCGCCTTTGCCCTTGGCGGCTAAAGCGTACTCGCCATTGGCAAGAACATGGGCTTCCGCCGTTTTCTGAATCGGATCAATAATCCAATAATTGGCCACGCCATATTCCGCATATTCACGTAACTTATCCACGCGGTCGGTCCTGGCGCTTGAGGGGCTGATGATCTCCACGCACAGATCAGGTGGGCCCAGAACCGCGCCGGTGGCCACCAGGTGCAGTCGCGGCCCGGAAAAATAGAAAATATCCGGCCGGCGAACCGTGAACTTTGCTACGGCATTATCAACATCGCCAAACAGCTTTCCCGACACCTTTCCCGTCGCGGTGGCCTCAATGTGCGCCATGAGAATGTGCGAAAGCACGCGATCAACATTGGAATGCGACAAATTCGGACTGGGGCTCACAATAATTTCTCCTTCCACCAATTCACGACGCACCTCCGGCGGATCTTCCGGCAGTTGCAGAAACTCCCGGGCCGTCATGCGTTTTGTACTAATTGCTGACATAGGGCGCTTCCATGTTAAAGAGTAAGGGCATCGCTTTGAAGAACCGTGCCCGCGTCGCGACTGGGCTGGTCATACCGCAGCCGGCCACCAAAGTTTGGCCAGCGGAATTTCCAAATCTGCGAACGGCGGAAAATGCACTTTTTCTTCGCCTTTGCCCTTGGCGGCTAAAGTGTACGCGCCATTGGCAAGAACATGGGCTTCCGCCGTTTTCTGAATCGGATCAATAATCCAATAATTGGCCACGCCATATTCCGCATATTCACGTAACTTATCCA
>JAJZCU010000105.1 GCA_021828935.1 Planctomycetota bacterium
GTCGCTGCATCAGTCCAATATCTCCGCTTATGTTACTAACAGTGAAATCGGTGGGCGGCCGATGTATTTGGTTCAGGCTGGCATCTTCCCCAATTATGCGGCCGCCGCCAGCATGCACAGTGCGTGGGCACAGCGATTTCCGGGCAGCCTAATTGAGGCGCAGTAGGCCGGCAGCGGCGGGGATGAGGCGTTGCGGACGTGCCGGGATTAAGCGCATTGGCCAATGAACCGATGCTCTTGGTACGGGACCGGCATCTGGCTGCGGAAGTTTTCCCGTCGCGGCGGCGCACGAAATTGGGCGCGACGGCGCTGTGCCGCGGCGTGCGAATGGCGCGGAATAAGGGCAGGCCAGAGGGCGGGCAGCGAGGGTTTTGTTTTCATGACAGTAGCATTGTCAATTCTTGGGCGGGGTATTCGGCAGGCTTGTGAGGAAGCGGCGCAGACCGGCGCCCAGTCCGTGACGTTGCGCGGCGTGGCCGGCGGCGACGATCCTGCGGTTGGGTGGCGGCGGGAACTGGCCGGCGACCCGGCGGGCGCCCTGGAATTTTATGAACGGGCCATCATTGCCCAACAAGCCGGGCTGTGGGTATTCCAGCGGGCCGCGGCTTGCGCGCTGGGGGCCGGCGGGGCGGCCGGGGCGGCGGGGGCGGCCAGGTTTTATTTGTTGATTGATAAATATTTTCCAGGCGAGTCCGACGCCCCGCGTCTGGCGGCGGCGCTGTCGGAACGGCATGGTTACCGGCTTAGCGCCGCAGGCCGTCTGGCCGCCGTGCGGGAACGCCTGTGGTCAGTGGATGCGACCATGGAAGAAGCGCGCCAGGCGGCGGCGCAGGGGCTGTTCCAGCAGGCCAACACGCTGTATCAAAATGCTTCAGCCGACGCGGATATTTTGTTGTTAGAAATAATGCAGGGGGCGGGCGAACCCGGCGGTAACCCGGGCGGGGCGACTCTCGCGGCGCTGGCCTGCGGCGTGGCCCGCCGTGGCGACGAGTGCCTGGTGGGGCTGCTGCGGGCGAGGCTGGCCGATTCGCTGGCGGCCTTGCTGGCTGAAAAACAAACCCGCAGCGACCTGGCGTGGTGGTGTACCGGCGGGCGCGCGGGACTCGATGTTCTGCAACAACAGTTCGACAGCATGCGCGCGCTGGCGCGGGAGCGCCCCAATCATCCGGAAGTGTTTTACCGCCTGGGCCTGCTGGCCCGCGCCGTGGGCGACTTTACGTTGGCCCAGAGCAGCTTTCAACGCGTGCTAACTCTCCAGCCCGGGCACGCCCAAAGCCGGGCGCGCCTGGTTGTGGGATATCTGCAGGCTGGCGATCTGCCCGCCGCCGAAACGGCCGCCAGGGGCGCCGCCGGCATCAAACCGGATTTAATCAAGCAATGCTATCAGTTGGCGCTGGCTTTCGCGCAGCCCGGGCCGTTCAACCGCACCATGCGGCAAATGGCGTTGCAGGATGGCGCGACGTTTGATGAACAGGAAGTTGCAGCGCGCATGGCCTTTCTGCTGCGCATGCTGGGCCTGCACGATCAGCAGACCGAGGCTTGGAACAACCCGCACGGCCAGCGCCAGGCGTGCCGCAGCGCGGCGTGAGCAACGTCCTGCGTGCAACCAAACCGTTCACACGGCGCTTCAGCACGCCCCGCCCCGCCGGCTTAAGCCCCACCATTAATGGCTTGTCATTCCCCACATCTTCTTGAGCTTTCCCCAGTAAACGCTGGCTTTGCCGTCTGTTATAGGCATGGAAATTAGAAAATATACGATAGAGCTCGTCCGAACGCGACTCTAATTATTCAACCGCGGTTCTCTCGGCCGTCACCGCCAAATTGCAATGTGGCTCAAACATGATTAACCGCTGATTACGCTGATGACGCGGATGGGCGACGAACAGGTAGCCGAGCCTTGGCCAACGGAACCATGTGCAACGGGCGACGGGCAACGGGCCTAAAATTAGCTCCTGCTCCGTCGTATCCGCGTTCATCCGCGTCATCCGCGGTTTTTTTGGTTGTCACTACGGAACTGCAACGCGGCTCCAATTTGTTGGCCTAGCTGGGACTAAACTAACGTCAATTCTTGCCAGATATCGCCGTGCAAAATCTGGGTAACATCAAGCCATTAATGGTGGGGCCGGTGCGCGGTTTATTTTATGACCTTCAAAACAGTCTATAATGCCTCCGTGTCTGAAGAACCCTCAAATCAGCGCCGCTGCCGGAGATCGTTTCCGTGGCGGGCGGTCTTTGCCGTTGTCACGGGGCTGGGTTTTGTCGCCACGGGCCTGAACCATTTTTTAAATCCCGATTTGTATATTAAAATTATTCCGCCGGTTTTTCCGGATGCGCCGCTGCTGGTGATCATCAGCGGCGTTGCGGAAATCGCTGGCGGTATGGGCCTGCTGATTCGCCCACTCCGCCGCGCGGCGGGCTGGGGGCTGATCGCGTTGCTGATCGCCGTATTTCCCGCCAATGTGTACATGGCTGTCGTGCCGGGCCTGGTCCCCAACCTGCACATTCCGGTTTGGCTGCTCTGGCTTCGTCTGCCGCTGCAGGGCGTCTTTATTGTGTGGGTATGGTTTGTGGCGATCCGACGGCCCGCGCGCTTTTGAACCTCCTCCAGTTTTGACGGCGCGTGGCGCACCGTAGATGCGGACAACGGTAGCGTCTGCCGGTGCAACCTCATCGTTTCGTTCCGCGGTAAGCCTGACAAAAGTTCGCGGTCCGGCTGGCTGCTGCGCCTGTTATCGGACGTGACCGCAGTCTGTGGATGCAGTGTGGATAACTCTGGCGCCTCCGGCTTTTAATGCTAAGGTTTGCTGCGATACCGTGGTGGATAAGCCACCTACGGCCGCGGGGCTTCTGTTTTGCCAGCCGATGCTCAACCCCGGTGGAACGGTCTTTGCATTAAAGAGTTGCGGAGTCCTGGAGATCGGACCTCTCCCTGATAAACGTCTGGAAGACACTTGCCAAAAACCTGCCCGCCCGTTGCGCGCCCGCATCAAACAAAGCGCCACCCGCGGGTGCCGGGCGCTGCGCGCCCCAATTTTCTTTTTTTGGAGGCGTCTATGCCACGCGGTATTTGGACCGGCTTCATCAGTTTCGGCCTTGTTAATATTCCAGTGGTAATGGTGTCGGCTGTGCATGAGAACAATGTTGCGTTCCACATGCTGCACGATCAGGACAACGCCCGTTTGCAGCGGAAAATGGTTTGTTCGCTGGATGGGCAGGAAGTGCATCCGGAGCATATCACCAAAGGCTATCAAATCGGCGATGAATATGTGCCGATACAGCAGGCGGAACTTGACGCTTTGGCGCCAGACAAGAGCAAGTCAATGGAAATATCGGATTTTGTTGACCTCAAGCAGATTGATCCCGTGTTTTTTGACCGGCCTTATTATTTATTGCCGGACCGCAACGCCGCCAAGCCGTATGCGCTGTTGGTGGAGGCCATGGAAAAGACGCAGAAGGTGGGCATTGCCAGATTTGTGATGCGCGGCAAGGAATATTTGGGCGCCCTGCGCGTGGTGGAAGGGATCATTTGCCTGGAGACCATGCGCTTCAATGATGAGGTTGTGGCGCCGAACAAGGCCGGCCCCGCGACGGAGCATCCTGAAATTAATGATCGCGAGCTCAAAGCCGCTGAACAACTCATTGAGACGCTGTCCACAAAGTTCAAGCCAGATTCATACCATGATCAGTACCGGCAACGCGTGTTGGCCATGATAGAAAAGAAGGCCAAGGGCGAAAAATTCTCTGCGCCGGCGGCGATCACGGCCAAAAAGGCGCCGGCGTCCGACTTGATGGCCGCATTGGAGGCCAGCATTGCCCGCAGCAAAGAAAAGAAACCCGCTGCCGCCGCCCCGCGTCGCCGGAAGAGCGCATAAAAAAAGCCCGGCGCGGCCAGAAACCGCGCCGGACTTTTTTGCGTTTCAATTCACCAACTGTAATGCACGCTGTAGGTGATGCTGGTTTTGCCCTTTGCGGGCACCTGCACGTTGAAATGCACCGTGCGGTAATCCAGCTTTGTATACGGCACGCTGTGTTTGGTCATCTTCCAATTCAGCGCCCGGTACATGTACTGCACCACGACCACATGCACCGGCTTCTTGCGGCTGTTGTGCAACGTCACGCGAAAACTTTCGTCAATGGTGTGCCCATTGAAATTCGCGTGAAACGCCGTCCTCGTGCGCTTGCCGATCACGTCAAAGGCCGTGCCCACCTTCACCTGTACCGGTTCGCCCGCGGGCGTGTGATGAACCAAATCTTCGCCAAGAAATTCCAGCGTGCCATCCGCGGGATCTTCCTTGTAGACGCGCAGCTTGCCTTCCGGCAGGGGGATGCCCAGTTTGTTGGCGTGGGTGTTGTCAAACCGTTCATACACGCTGACATTGGGGCTGGACGTGTTGTTCATGTTGGGGTCAATATTGGGCTGACCGTACCAATACGGGTGCTGCGAAAGCCCGTTGTACATCAGGGTTTGATGCACATGGATGCCCTGAACAGTGGGGAACAACGCCACCTGTTGCGTGGCGTTTTGCCGAATGGTGATGCGCCGTGACAGCGTGTACATGTGATATTGGAAAAATGTTTTTTGTTTGAATTGGGGGGGAGCATACGCGGCCGCCACCATCGCATGCATCATCATCGGATAGGCCGGACGCTGGACAACCCGATTGATTGTTCCCGCAATTAATTTCAGCTTCGCGTGGCGGTACGTGGTTCCCGACACGTTTAATAACGTCACCCACGCGCCCAGATTGCCCATGTGCTTCTTCCGCAGTATCAGGTTGTAGTCGGTGATCCAGGTCAGGCCGGAGGTCTGATACGTGGTAAGAATTTTGTGCGTGCCGCCGGTGCGGGCGTGTACCAGCCATTGCAGCGTGGGTTTGGTCATCAGGCCGCGCGGCAGCTTGCCCAGCGTAAATTGCAAACCTTGCGTATTAAACACGCGCAAGCCACTGGCATTGCGCAGCACGATCGACCCGTCGCGGTCCGACAGCAATTTGCCGGTGACGTCTTGAAACTTGCCGTTGGCCAGCGGATTTTGAATGGTAATCTTATGATTGACATACTTTTGCAGCAGCTTGTCCGTGTTCAACAGATCGAATTTGAACTGCTGTTCCAACACCTGCGTGTGCGGATTGCTTAAATCGGTGAAGCTCACGGATGTGGGGTCGATGTGCTGGGCAACGTCGGTAAAGTTCAGCCGCTGCAAACCGGCATGGATGGCCATCTTCCGGACTTCCTTCACCACCCCCAGGCCCGGCACATTGGCGGAACTAAAATACCCATTTCCGCCGTTCTGCTGTTGGTTAATAAACTGCTGCGGGTTAAAGCTTTGCGGATTGGCTGAGGAATAAATGGTGACCATCAGACCATTTTTCAAGTGGTGGCCCGCGGCGTGTGCGGCGGGGCCGGACAGGGCGGTTGCCGCCAGTGCGGCGGAGAAGACCAAAGCGATGCGGCGCATGGGGATTCCTTTCAATAGGCGTTGAAAACAACGTGCGGGCTGGTCAAAACCGTTATGCCACCCGTCGTGCCCTACTTTCGATGCCGCCGCGAAGCGTTGGTTCCAGAAATTTCTAAGCGGCGCGAAATTCTTTGGGGCGCCGCAAGTAAATGCGATGCGTCCAGAGGGCGCGCTGGGGCGGGCGCTGCGGGCTGCGGTTGCGAAGGCGGTCGAGGCAAAAATAACAAAGCCCCGGTCCGTCTGCGCGGCAGTGGCATCGGATCGGGGCTTGAAGGTCGTTCTGGACGGGCCGAATACCTCGCGGTGAGCCCGGAGGGGATGTACCCAGTTCAAGCCTTGGGGCCCAAGATCGCATCCTTGGCGGCTTTGGCAACGCGGAACTTCACCACGCGCTTGGCCGGGATTTCGATCGGCTGGCCGGTGGCTGGGTTGCGGCCCATGCGCTTCTTCCGATTCTTGAGTTCGATCTTGCCGAGACCGGGAATGGTGAACTTGTTCTTGGCCTCCTTATACGCCAGTTGCACCAGCGCATCGAGCGCGGCCACGGCCGTTTTCTTGCTCATCTCGGCGCCGGTTGATTTGCTAACAAGCTCGGCGAGCTTGGCAGCGGTCTGGGACTTGGTCAGTGACTTGGCCATGAATTCTCCTTCGACATGGCGGGAATTGACGCGCCATTCCGCCGGGCTTTCCAATACCCAGCTATGAAAACGGCGTCGAATACGCAATAAAATACGCGAATTTTTGCCATGTGCAAGTCTATTATCGAAAAAATCTTTGATTTTGGTGAGATTTTCCGTGACCAGCCCGGTTTTTGGCCGTTTTTGTTCAAGAAAACGTCCATTAACAGTCTTTTAGCCCTTCCCGCCGCCGTCCAACGAACTGTTTTGGACCCCGCCGACGATACGATCAAACCCTGTGTACACGTTGAAACGGTTGCCCCGTACAAAGCCCACCAGCGTGATATTGAACATTCGGGCCGTTTCCACGGCCAGGCTCGATGGCGCCCCGACCGATACCACCACCGGGATGCCCGCCCGCGCCGCTTTTTGTAACAACTCAAAGCTGGTGCGCCCGCTGAACATCACCACGCTTTCACCGCCGGGCATTGTCTCCTGCATCAAACGCCAGCCTACCAGCTTGTCCATGGCGTTGTGCCGCCCGACATCCTCCCGCAATACCAATAAATTCCCATGCGCATCAAACAGGGCGGCGGCGTGCAGCCCGCCGGTTTGAGTGAACACCGCCTGCCGCTGGCGCAATTGCCCCGGCAGTGCCACGACGAATTCGGAGGATAGCCGCAGGGCCGTGTCGGCCGCGGGCACGCAATTCTGCCGCAGGTTCTCGGCGGTAACCTTGCCGCACACGCCGCAGCTTGAGGTGGTATATCCGCGCCGGCGCCGGCCCCGCATATCAATGGCAAGTCCCGCGCGCAGCACCACGCGCACGGTGTTGTGGTACAGATTGGCTTGCATGGGCCCGGCATGGTAGAGCGACGCAACGTCGTCTTTTTTGTTGATAATTCCCTCCGCGTTACGACCACGGCAGAAGAAAAAGACGCGGCCTTGGCTGGCAATAGGATGTTCTTATGGAAAATCCACCAA
>JAJZCU010000106.1:0-2291 GCA_021828935.1 Planctomycetota bacterium
TAAGAGGCCATGGAACGGGATGTTAATTTAATCGTCGATTTGCTCCTGGCGGCGCGCCAGCCGCTGCACACCTTCTTAAGCGGTTTTACCGCCGATGGCGGCTGCAGCGAAGGCCCGGGATACTGGGCCTACGGTTTTGGCATGTTCTGCCTGCTCAATGAGCAACTGGAAACCCGCACTGGCGGCGCGTTTTCGCTTCTGGAAAACATGCCAAATGTTCAGGCAATTGCCCAATACGGTCCGGCCATGAGCCTGATGGGCCCGCGGCTGGTGAATTTTTCGGATTGTGATCCGGGTCGGCACATCTTAAGCCCGTCGCTATTAACCTATCTGGGAAGCCGGCTGAACAACGATGCCTGCCGGCGACAGGCGGCCGTAAATGTCCATTATTTAATGGAGCACCCACAGGAGGCGGCGGGGCATCGCAATGAGCTGCTGCGGCTGTTTCTAAAGGCTCCCGAATCCGTTCCGTCGGAAACGCCGCCGCCAATGGGCTCCGCCTACTGGCCGGACTTGGCCGTTGTCGTAAGCCGCCATGCCGATGGCCACGGGCGCATCTGGGAATTTGCCGTAAAGGGCGGCCACAACGCGGAGCATCACAACCACAATGACTGCGGCAGTTTTCTGCTGCATGTCGATGGCGTGCCATTGATTGGCGAGCTGGGCGCACCGGAATATGTGAAGGAGTATTTCGGGCCGGATCGCTATGACTTTTTCGCAGCCGGTTCCATGGGTCATTCCGTGCCGCTGGTCAACCAACAGGATCAGAAGGCGGGGCGCACCTTCGCGGCAAAGGTTGTAGACTATCAGGAAACTGCGAACGGCTGCATTGTAACGCTGGACCTGGCCGGGGCGTATGACGCCACAGCAGGCATCAAAACACTGCGCCGCGTGATACGGTTTGACCCCGCCGCCTGCGGCTTGGAAATTCATGAGTCTTGGAATATTGAGCCATTCGAGATACTTGAATATGCGATCATTGCGCCCGGGCCGGCCGACATTGACGTAACAGAATTCACCCTGTCGTCCGAAAAACTTGTGATGAAAATCGCCGCCGTCGGCGCCGGTTGCGTCCATTCCATGGAGCACCATTTCTACCGCAACCACGCCGGGCAAGGCGAAAGCGCGAACCGCCTGGTATTCCTGGCGACGCAGGCTGCCGGCGAAATGACGATCAATTGCCGATTGCGACCACGCCCGCAACGCCGGTCGCGCTCCGCGATACGTAGCAATCTCGCATAAAGCCGCGACTGCGCGCCGCGCCCGTCGCCACGTAGAATCATAAGAAAAGCGGCGACTTGGCGCCAGCCATCCCGCACTTGCGCCGCCGACGCATCAGCCCCAGGCCCAACAGCCCCATGCTCGCACAACACAAACTACCCGGTGCCGAAAGTGGCCGCGGAGTGGCGGATAACTGGAAGCTTTGGAACGTGCCTGAGGCGGTCTGAAAACTGCCGATGAAAACGGCGTTTACCGCGGAAATGTTGCTTACCGCAACGGGGTTGTTATTTGCCAGCAAACCCAGCTTATCAGCATAAGTAACTGCGCCCGTAACGCTGTTCAAGGTGATGGTAAATTTGTCCGCCCCAAAGGGAGCCGCGGTTCCCCCCTTTTGTGAATTAACTGTCCCGTTTTGTTCCGAATCCGCTTCGCCGGTGTTGCGGTAGATCAACCAGGCCTGCTCTACGCCTGCATTGTACGCGGGGTCTGTGGTAGCGCTGCCGAAACCCATGGCCAGCCAATCGGCGCTGCTTCCCGCATTGGGCGTCAGCGTTGCCGTAAGCGTATACAGCGTGTTGGGCGCAAGAGTCAGCGGCAGGTACGCGGTGTAGCCTCCGCCGGCCGTGGTGCTGGTCGCCTCTGCCTTCACGGTAGCAAAGCCGTTGCCGGTGCTAAACGCGCCGATCGGGGCTGTCCAAGCGCCGCCGGTTGCGTCCACACCGGGCATTAAGCCATTGAGGTCCGGTGGATTTGGCGGCACGGCGGTAAACGTGTCGCTGTAAATCACAGCCGCGGAAGCGCTTTGAATCGCCCCACCGGCCGCCCCGACGCCCACCGCGCAGGCCGCCAGGACGCCCAAGGATTTTTTCAGCGCACGGACGCGTACACATGCCGCCCTGGGTCCGGCGCATTGCCAAAGGCCCCGCCCGCTGAACGCCAGCGATGCTTTTCTTATTTGTTTAGACACGGCACGGCCTTCGACGAATAGTCACCTTACGGTAGATTATCGCCTCGGCGACGGGATTTACCCGAAAAAACGCCTGAAGAGCCTTGGCGGCCTGCGCGGTGGG
>JAJZCU010000106.1:2301-7054 GCA_021828935.1 Planctomycetota bacterium
ATGCTTGTGCGCCGGCCCGGGTGGCGAAACTGGCAGACGCGCCAGCTTGAGGTGCTGGTGGGCGAAAGCTCTTGCAGGTTCGAATCCTGTCCCGGGCAAATTCTTGGGCGCTGATCGTCGACGCCGGGGGCGCGGAAAAGTTTTCGGGTTGCCCGGCAGCGCTGTGGTCATTGCTGAACGGCTTTCCCGCGGCAGTCATCCCGCCGCGGACTGCCAACTGCCAGAGCCGTCCTTGGCGAAAGTCTGCCGCTGTGCTACTATACGCTCTGTGCGATTGTCCGGTGATGGCGATTTTCATTCTCATTTCCGCGGCAACGCCCGATACGCGCTAGTAGCTCAATTGGATAGAGCGTCGGCCTCCGAAGCCGAAGGTTGCAGGTTCGAGCCCCGCCTGGCGCATGATGGAAACGTTCGATGAAATGGGGTGTTTTAGCGACTTTCAACGTTGCAAATCAGCCTGACACTTCGCGGCCAAAAACGGTAGGCTGCCCCCTGCGGAGGCGGGCGCGGCTTGATTTTGCGTCGCGCCCGGTCGCCGCCTATCCTACATGCACCTTCAGCGCCGCGGCGTAGTCGGTGGCGGGCTTATAATTTTTTGGCAATTCCACATGCAGGCCGTTGGCCAACTGCTTCCAGGTTACCTTTTCGTGCGTGCCCAGCAGTTGCACATGTTCCACCTTCCCGGGCTTGGTGGCGGCGCTGGCGCCCAGCGATTTAATAACGAAGTTTCCCTTTGGCCAACCCAAAGCGATGGCGTAGACCACGGTGTTAGCCTTGTTCCGCGTGAAGCGAATGTCCGCCGCGCCCAGCTTGCTGATGCTAGCGCCCTGGAATGATCCCGCTTTTACCACAGTCGGCCCTTCGCCGTAGACCTTCCACGGGCGCGTGGAATAAATGGCGTCGCCGTTGGCTTGCATCCACAACGTAAGTTCGTCCAAAAACGCCTTTTCCTTGGCGTCAATCGTGCCGTCGGGCTTGCCGGGGATATTCAGGATAAACGTGCCATTTTTGCTCACGGCGTCGATCATCCAGTGAATAATTTCGCGCGGGTGGGCATAGCCGCCGTATTTGCCCGGCTGGTCAAACAATTGGCGTTGATAATGCCAATCGCCAATGCACGTTTCTGACTGCCAGGGATACGGCATGATGCGGTTGGTCAGGCCGCGTTCGTAATCGGCCACCACGGCCTTGGCGCGGTCTTCCGGAACCCATTTTACGTTAATAACCCCCTGCTGTTTGCCGCCATGCGTTTGCAGGTTGTGGTTGTAAAAATAAGCGCCGATGTTAATGCCGCCCCAACCCAGCGGAAAAAGACCGTTGTCAAAATAAAGGACGTCAGGGTTGTGCTGATCGATAAGATCCCGGGTACGGTCATAGAAATTTTTGACATACGAAATATCCGGCAGGGCGTTGTGCGGGTGCTTGGCGCCATACAGCTGTTGCGGATCATACCCCTCCCACCATTGGTCCTTTCCATCCGCCTTGGTCATTACGCCGTCATAGGGCACGCCCTTCAACGGGCCGCTCTTATCGGCTCCGTGCGAGGTCTGAAACCACCACCAGTTGCGGGCTTGGTGTATAGTGACGCCGAAGCGCAGGCCATGCTTGCGCGCGGCCGCGGCCCATGTGCCGACGACGTCGCGGTGCGGGCCAATATTCGCTGCATTCCATTCGTGGTGCTTGCTGTTCCATGTGTCAAAGCCATCGTGGTGATTGGCCAGCGAAAAAAAGAATTTGGCGCCGGCCTTTTTGTAGCGTTCAATGAGCCCTTCTGGATCCCAGTTCAGCAGCGTCCATTGGGCGCACAAATCTTTGTATCCAAACTTTGATGGATGCCCATAGTGCTGGCATTGAAAATCGTATTGTCCTGAACCTTGAACGTACATATTTCTGGCATACCAATCCCCATCTTCCGGCACGCATTGTGGGCTCCAGTGCGCCCAGATGCCAAATTTTGCGTCGCGATACCATTCCGGCGCCTCATACTGTTCCACCATGGAATGCCAATCCGGCTTGTATGGCCCCTTTCCGGCCAGATTGGGAATCGGCGAAATCATCGGCACGCCGTCATTGGAGCCGCCCTTCACCGGCAGCGCTGGCGGACTGCCCCAGCCCGTGGGCCTCCAATCGGCGTTATTAAGCTTCTCCGCCACGATATTTTTGCCGCGAAGCGTGTAAAACGTACGGCGGTCGGCGGGAGTGGCGCAGAACTTCGGATAATTTTCAGTGTAATGATCAAAACCGGAAGCCATTCGCGGGCGACCCTGCGCCTCGCCATCGGCCAGACCAAAGGCCCCCGCCACCGCCGCCGCTGCCACCACTTTGCAAAATTCTCTTCGCCACATGAAATACCCTTTCTCATTAGGATAAGCCGATAATTCGGCGGTTAAAAAAGCGCCGCACGCAGATGTCTGGCCGACAAGCCTCGCAAGAGATCACAAATCAGAGAACTACCGTCATGTGAAACGACGGGGCAGCGCGGCTTATTGCACGAATGTCGCGCCCGCCACGGCCAACGCTTGGATGGCAGCCTAAAGTAAACGTATCACCGGCGCCAGAATCTAATTGCGACTTTCCATGCTGCGTTTTGCGACAGCAAAGCCGTGCCCCGCGGCGCCGCCGGCCGTCGCACAAAAGCCGCACTACGCAATATGCACATGGTTGTTAATATGGTCTTCGCAATAACCCGGCGCGCCCGCGCAGCGATCGCAGTATCGGAATTCCATGGTGGGGTTGCTGCGCTCGGTGACGCCGCAGGTGGTGCAGCGATGCAGCGTATTTTCCGACGCCGCCATCGCGGCCGTGCGCTGCGCCAGCCGCCTATGCCCACGCCGGGCTCCGCGCCAGATGTCCCGCCCGAAAAATACCAGAAAATTGGCCACCGGCGCCGCCACCATCAGGCGGGTCATCCAGTTGCCGGTGATGAATGTCACCAGAAAGTACCCCCAGGCCAGCCACGCCAGATATTTCACCTTCACTGGCAGCACGAAGAAGAGCATGATTTGATATTCCGGGTAGATAAAGGCGAAAGCCAGAAACGTTGACCCCATGATAAATTCATTGGTGGCCGCGGCGTTGGGCACGATAAACGCGGCGGCGGCCGTGAACAACCAGCCCAAAAACATGAACGCCGTGTACTTTGATGCGCCCCAGGTATTTTCCAGAGCCGTGCCGATAAAGTAGAAAAAATACCAATCCACCAGCAGCCAGATGCCCGTTGCCGGAGGAATAAAGGCAAACGTAAACACGCGCCACCACTGCCCCGCCAGCACCGCCGCGGGAACCAGCATCAACGTGGCAACTACTCGTGGCTCATTGAAATGCAACACAAACACCACGACTTGCAGCACAATAATGTATAGCGTGAGACGGGGAATGGCGAAGCGGTTGAGCGTGGCGGCCAGCGAACGGCGATGCGGCATCTTAAAAAACTCCCGGAACAACCCGACCGAAAATGGCAGTGTAGCGACCCGGCGCCGCCAACGCACGGTGAGGCCAACTGAGCTGTCTATCGGGCCCCGCCTCACGCCGCCGCGTGAACCATCAAACCGCTGTGGAACATACTTTGCACGGCGCCTATCGTACAGAAAACTCACTGGAGCCTTTGCCATGGTAAAGTTGCCGCTTTTTGGTTCTTCCCCGAATTCATCCGATGGAAAAAAAGGGACAAAGCGTCCACCGCAGCCGTTTAGTCGCCAAACCCTGGACAAACATTCACGCCTGCATGGCGCCACGGTCACCAAGAGCGTGTGCCCGTACTGTGCCGTGGGCTGCGGCCAAAACATCTATACCAAGGGGGGCAAAATCATTGACATTGAAGGCAACCCCGACAGCCCCATTAATCAGGGCACTTTATGCCCCAAGGGCGCCAATGCATTTCAGTTGGCGGTGAATCCCCACCGCTTCACGCAGGTGAAGTATCGGGCGCCCTATTCTGATAAATGGGAAACGAAATCTCTGGAATGGGCCATGGACCGCGTGGCATACCTGGTGAAAACCACGCGCGATGAGGGCTACCGCGAAAAATCCCCCACCACCGGCAAATATCTCAATGCGGTGTTGAACATGGGCACGTTGGGCGGCGCCACGCTGGACAACGAAGAAAATTACTTAATGAAGAAATTGTTTGGCGCCGGGTTGCAGGTTGTTTCCATTGAAAATCAGGCCCGAATATGACACTCCGCATCGGTGCCCGGTCTGGGCGCCTCATTTGGCCGCGGCGCGGCCACGACATACCAGCAGGATTTGGCCAACAGCAACGCCATCCTCATCATGGGTTCCAACATGGCCGAGGCCCATCCGGTGGCTTTTCGGTTTCCCATGCAGGCGAAGCTCAAGGGCGGCAAACTGATCCATGTGGATCCGCGCTTCACGCGCACCAGCGCTCTGGCGGATGTGCATGTGCAAATCCGCGCCGGCAGCGACATCGCCTTTCTGGGGGCATTGATTCATTATGTATTGGAAAACGACCGCTGGTTCAAAGAATACGTCATGGCGTACACCAATGCCTCATCCATTATTCAGGAAGGGTTTCTGGGGCCTGAAGACTTAGACGGCCTGTTCAGTGGATTTAACAAGGATGAACACATTTATGAGCCGGGCAAAGGCCACTGGGGCTATCAAGGCGCCCCCAGCGAGAAAAATCCGGAAATCATCGCCCGCCCCGAGGAAGTGCAGCAGCATGATACGGGCCATTCCGGGCACGGCATTCATGGGCCCGGACTCATGGGCGGAGCGTCTGAACATTCCAGCA
>JAJZCU010000107.1 GCA_021828935.1 Planctomycetota bacterium
TAAATTGGCGCCGCGGCGGCGGACCATAAGATGGATTATTTTATTCATGCGGTGCGGAATCGCGGAGTTCGGTGAGACTGATGGCAGCGACGTGAAAGCGTTTTTTGGGGCCCCTTGCGCCAAAGTTTCCGCAGCGGATCAAGGCGTGGCTTGACGCTCCGTAACATCCATCCCTATCATCTCTGTGCGCTCTGTGACCTCTGTGGCTGGGTGGCTGGGTGTTTTTTTCTTTCGCCTGTGCGGCGCCATCCCGAAGTATGGCGCCGCCGCCGCGCGCGGTCTAATACGTTACAATCCCCAGCGGCGGCAGGGTTTCGGCAAGGCCCATCTATTGCCCGCGTTCCCAGCAGGGCGGGATTGTCGAATTTCGGATGCGTACATGAACCGATGGGCGCCCAAGCCGCGGTGGCGCGCGACCGCCAGCCGCGGTGAAGTGCGGCGGGATGAGGGCAGGTGCTTTATGGCCATTATGATAAAACTTCCGGCCGATATTGAAGAGGATCTGCGCCACTTAGATCCCCGGCTGGACGACCATGCCCGGGACCAGTTCTTGCTCGCCAATTATCAAGCCGGAAAGCTGAGCACCGGTGAGATCGCCATCATCCTGGGGTTCCCAACCCGCTTCCAAGCCGAGGAATGGTTGGCCGAACGCGGCGCCTGCCAAAACTATTCCGCTGAAGACCTGCGGGCCGATCACGAGACATTAGAACGCATTCTCGGACCGGTGCGGCGATAATGCTGGTGGTCTCCGATGCCAGCCCCGCGAATGTCCTGATTCGCATCGGTCAGATCGATGTGCTGCCCGCGTTGTTCCACTCCGTGGTGGTCCCCACCGCAGTCGCCCAAGAACTGACGCATCGCGGTACGCCCGGAATCGTCCGGGACTGGATGGCACAGCCGCCGGCTTGGTTTTCCGTACGCGACCCGTCGTCACCCGTGAATCCCACGATGATCCGCCACCGCGGGGAGCGCGATGCCATCAGTCTGGCCCAGGAGATTCACGCCGACGCAATCCTGCTTGATGAGGAGAAGGCCCGTGCCGAAGCCATGGCACTGGGCGTCCCCGTCATCGGCACCGTCGGCATCCTCCAACGCGCCGCCGACCAAGGCTTGATCGCCGACCTTCACGCCGTCCACCACCAGCTCCGCCAGATCAAATTCCACGTCAGCGAGAAAATTCTCCACGAGTCCCTCGCACGCCACCTGGCGTTCAGGCAGACCGACCGAGGTGCGGGCCGATGAGCATTGAGCGTGAGGTCCGTGCGGCGCCCGCAGCTCCTTCAATTGCGGAAAGCGGGCATAGATTTCCCACCAAATGCGCCGCGCACCGTCGTACGGAATAACGGCGCCAGAGGCTATGGCGCCCGCGACGCGCCGCGCCATTGCGCTGCCGGCTTGCGATGGCGGAGGGACTGGAATACCTAATTCACCCAGTGATTTTCTGAATAACTTCCTAATGCTTTCGGCGTCAGCGCCGTGCGCGCCCGCC
Organism: Planctomycetota bacterium; assembly: GCA_021828935.1. Taxonomy (GTDB): domain Bacteria; phylum Planctomycetota; class Phycisphaerae; order WQYP01; family WQYP01; genus JAJZCU01. The sequence continues at coordinate 1,490 of JAJZCU010000107.1, forward strand.
AGTTGACATAGCGCCGGGGAATCGTAGCCGGCCCCAAGCGCGTCTGCGGCGGCGGTCGGCAGTTCCTCGGCAAGCATTGCCCCCAGGGCATACATTTCGGCCACTTCGATGAGTTCCAATGGTTGCTCCGCCAGTAGATCGTCTGCCGCGTCGCCCGTCAGCGTTTGCCCAAAGCTCCCGGCCGCCGTGGGCGTGGTATTGTACGGCACGCCGTTGTCCGTGCCATTCCGTGCGGGTGCATATACCGTAGCCGCCTGCGTGTATGTGCCGTCCTGCTGGTTGGCGGTGTTGGTGGTGCGGGTGGTGAGGGCGGGCGAATCGCTGGCGGTTTGTCCGCGCCGCGCTGTTGCTGCTATCATTCAAGGGCATGATTAGCGTCTATGTTGAAACAAGCTTATTCAGCGTCTGCGTCAGCCGCCGAAGAGATGCGCGGACGACAACATGGCGAAGGACCAGTTTGGAATGGTGGGCGGCTCATCGGGCGCGGTTTCGTGCGTGCATTTCCAATGAGGTTGTGGCCGAACTATCCGCGCCGGCGTTTGCTGGCGCGACCGCAGCGTTGCGTATGCTTCAGGGTTTGGATAACCTAGAGCTTTCACCGGAATCGCGGCAATTGGCCCAGGTTTTGGTGGATGAGAAAGTGATGCCCGGCCCTGCCGTTTCGGGGGACGCAATGCATGTGGCTGTCGCAACGGTTTATCAAATGGATTATCTTTTAAGCTGGAATGTCAGGCATTTGGCCAACATTAATAAGAGAATGCACCTGATAAATATTTGCACGCGGCTTGGCTCCACGCCGCCACAGATCATAACCCCGGACCTGCTTTGGGAGGCGCCTGATGAATAAAACGACCACGCCACCGCGAAAGGCTGCCAAAACCGCCGTTGACGACATCAGAGAAATTCGCGTTGCGCTGGACAAACAATTTCACGGCGACATCAATAAACTTTGTGATCACGCCGACAAAGTTGCAGCGGTTTATCAGGAAAAATTGGGCCTTAAATCGGTAACACCGCATCGCCCTCACTAAGCCGCAGCGCCCTCACCAAGCAACGCGCCTTCACCAAACGAAGCGCCCTGGCTTACCAAGACCAGCGATCCTGCCGCGAAGCAATACTTCTGATTAATGTCGCCAACACTTTGCAACGAATCCCTCGGGTCCGTCACCGGCGTGGACAGCATTTCCGGGACGCATACCGCCGAGGAAGCCACGGCCCCGATGCCCGCAATTGCCGCATCGAACGGATTCGCAAACTGTTCCAGTTCCGCGTACCGGTCGCTGTCGGCCTGCGTCAGCAGAAGCTGCCCATCCGCCGCATCGCCGGACAGCGCTTTCCCCGACCAAGCCGCGCGGCAAAGGGGCACGCTGCTCCTGCAACGCCGACGCAGAGCGCTCGCAGCGGCTCGCTTGAATGAAACGCTGCGCCAAGCTCCGCTAATGAAGACGCGGCCCGCTGGCCGCTTAATAGTTTAAGGCTGGGCGCAATTTTGTGCGTTCGACTGCGAACGCCCTTTATTAAAGCGCAGCGCTTCCGTAATTCTGATCATTGATCATTGATCATTGACCATTGGCGATGGAGCATTCCGCCGCACCACACTGCGCCCTTTATGACCAGAGCCAGTCCATTGAATTAATAATCTTTCGCCCGGCATCGCGCCCCGCGTGCAAGAACGCGGCTGGCGACGAGTCGACAGGGTGATGTTCCGCCCGTTCTAAAACAATTCTGACCGTGTACAGCGGGCTTGGCTTGGCAACCATTAATACGTCCAAAACTCCAAAAATGGCGAATTCAAAATATCCCAACCTGTGTAAAATCTCTCCGTCGGGCACGCCGTCAACCACCTCAAACGCGGGCGCCGGGTATGCGGTCAACCAGATCTTGGCAAATTGCCACCGAGGTCCGAGGTGGGCGTCCCGCTCGCCGACGACAGCTATCGCCTTTTTGAGCACCAAGGATTTGTCGCTCATTAGTCGTTGGGCCCAGAGGGCCAGGTAGTCTTTCATGTGTCAACCTCGCGGCTACCGTGGGTGCGGCTGGATTAAAAAACCCCTATACCGCTGAATTACCGACGGATGGTATATTCGTGACTGTTTATTATATCGGTCTGGCCTGCCATATCGGAATCGCCGCGAATTTCCCAGCCGTCAAGGCTGCCGGCCTGCACCGTGCTGCTGGCGTTGGTTTGCGTGGCCATATCTGTGAAGCTGCCATTATTGGAATCGCCCATTTGATTATCCGTCGGCCCGCCGGTGGCCGTGACGTTGGTGTACCTAGTACCCAGGCTGCCCGAAAGAGCTCGCCCATTAAAAGAGGGACATGCTTACATCATCCCAGAGGTTTTCGGGAAGAAAGACGGGGTCCAGTGAAAGGACACACAGGCCTTTATTGACGTTCAGGTAGATAATGTCGTCAAAAGGTATCGCCTAAGATAAGGCATGAGACCGCATGGATCGCGCGAGATGTTGGCATACCAGCGGGGTATGGCCGTGGAACGGCACTTGGAGGGGTTTACCTGCCAGGAAATTGCCGCGATGGTCGGTGTTAGAACGCGTTCGGTACAACGCTGGGTTCAGCAGTTTGAAATAATGGGGTGGGCCCGGCGTCGCTGCAATACCGCACCCTGGCGCCGCACACAAGCTTAACGCGATGGAACGTAGTGAGGTTCTTTCATGGATAAGTAAAGATGCACGAGAATTTGGTTTCACCAGCGAGCGTTGGACGGCGCGGCGTGTGACTTCTGTCATTTGCCGCCGCTTCGGCGTTCAATTTAATTTTCGGTATATCAGCGCTTGGCTCAAGCAATCCGGGATTACTCCGCAGAAGCCTGAGCCAATGGCCCGGGAAAAGAACCCCGCTGTCGTGGACGCCTGGCTGAGGTACGACTGGCCGCGGTTGAAAGCAAACGCACGAAGCCTCAATGCCACGATCGTTTTCGTCGATGAATCGGGCTTTTTGATGATGCCATTGCTCCGGCAAACGCTGGCGCAGCGCGGACACACGCCGGTACTCCTGCATCGAGCAGTGCATCGTCAGAAGGTCTCCGTCGCCGCCGCCCTTTGCCGTTCGCCATTGCAGGGGCGTGTGCGGCTGTTCTGGGAAAGCTTTCCCGATGGCTACGTAAACGCTGACGACTACGCGGAATTTCTTCGCGATATGACGGCCGAAATATGCGGTCCGCTGATTGTCCTGCAGGACCGTGCTCCGCTTCACCATGGCGAGGCGATTGATGAACTCAAAGAAGATACGCCCCGTCTTCTCATTGCGGAGTTCCCGACCTACGCGCCGGAGCTTAACCCGCCGGAGCACCTTTGGCGGCATCTTAAGGCGGAGGATTTGGCCAACTTTGCCCCATTATATTTGCTGATTTGTCCCAAGCCTTGCACGGCGCGCTGGCCGCAGTCGCCCACGATCAGCACCGACTCCGGTCGTTTCTTAATTGTTCCAAGCTGACTTGGTGAAAAAAAAAGCGACATTATCTACCTGAAGCTCAATAGCCTAGTTGCACCTCAACTCTGTAATCGTCGGGGTTCTGGCCTCGGCCAATCGCCGCTTTAAGATTTTTCCGGTAGTCAGCTGGAAAAGGAACTTTGCCGTCAAAGGCTTGGAACGCCCGGAGAGCGCGCTGCAAATCAGACATGCTCAGCACCTTCGCTGTGACGCGCCCGGTAAAATTACTCCGGGGGTCTACGTAGTCCATAAGGAACAGAAATCGAGTCTCGTCAAATGTACGTAGAAATTCCTCTATGTGAATCCTGGCAATACCGCCGGCGTCCACAAATACGGTGTAACCGAAATTGTTCTTTTTACCCATCTCAAAATAGACGCCGATTGCTATGCCGCTAATCGGCGAGGGCACCACGCGAATAGTGACTTGCTTCGGTAAATTACATTTCGACGCCACAGTTATCGCCTCCCAATGGCGGCCTTGATCATAGGTAGGCGGATTGTGAAAGGCCTGCAAAATCTTGCATGGCCGCGGTTCGGCAGCGGAATCATTTTCCGGGATAGCCAGCACGTAATCGCCGGGCTGGATTTTTTCGATGGAGACAAGGCAGTGCGGACCAGGGGCGCCGCCGAAATATTCATCTCGGGCTCCGCGTTATCGGGGTGTAAACGTCGTGCGAAATGATTTCGATCCACACCGCCCTCGCGGACGCGGGAAGCGTCTTCTCAGAAGCTCACGTCCAACTGCCCACGTAACAGATTCCCTTATGAGAGCTGGGTGCGGCAGCTTTCATCCGTGTTTCATTGTAAGTATATTATTCCAAGCAATGGGGGTCAGGCACGATTCCGGCCACTATCGCAACCTCAGCATTCGTTCAGAATCGCCCTGTGGAATGCGACCGCGCGGGACGTCGTTTGGGTTAACAAGAATCTCTGATATCTCCTTCATACCACTTGCCATCTCAAGCACAGCGCGGCCGGTCAGAGACGTGTAAAGACATCCCTGAGGCCTCCACTTAAGCAGGTGTTCCACCGTGCTGAACACAGGAATGGCGCCTGCCCCGCTGCCAGTCCTCAAACAGATGACAGGAATGTCGAAGCGGCCGGGCTGCAGCTCCCTCGCAGGTTCAGAGGCAGGAACATGAAGCTTCTCAGACAGAAATGTCTCATGGAGAGAACGCAGCGCCCCATCGGTACGATCCCGGCTGTAGGCTATTATCGCGTCATCCAAACGATTGGCCGTCATTCTTCCTCCACAGGGGATCCCTTGAGGGCATCAGCATAGGTTTGGTAAAGAGCTCCAACTCCTATCCTCGAACACGCCCTCTCATCAAGCCGACCGCCAGAATACGTCGGACAAATCACGATGTCCGACTTAGTTCCAATTCCTTCTGGTGTGTCCTTGCCGATCATCGCCAAAACCAGTCGATCAAAATCCGCGGCTGGCCCACCCCAAAATCTCGTTATCACCGGGGGATCAACCTTCACCAAAAAGTAATGCGAATTCGGGCGCATGCCCTCAACTTCACTGACAAACTCGCATTTTCGAGGCTGCGGATCGCGACTAAAATCGTGCGACGAAAGGTAAAATTGGTGTGGCATAAATTAATTTCCTTCTGGCAGTTGCCGCGGGTCGGTCGGCAGGGTCCAAGGAAGGGGAGCGTCCGGGTGGCTACCGCGGCGTGCTTGACGTCAGCGCCGCCCGCCTTCGCTACGGAGACCACATCTTCCCCCCCCGCCTTGCCCACGGCGACCACGTCCGCGGCGCCCACCTTCGCCACGGTAACGGTTTATCCCTTACGTCGTAGGCGCCGTTGGCGATGGATTGAACCCAGCCCCAGCGAAGAGGGTTCCAACCGCTTTCATTATGCACCCACACCGCCTTACCCGAACGCGGCAATGCAACGAAGTACGTATGCGCATCTTTAACTTCAAGGTTGAAGACCTCCTGTTTGCGCTTCGTGCAGAGAACATTATCAACAATAACCCAACGGCCGTCGGGTGCGCGCAGCTTGTCCCCGATTTGCTGGGGCTGGGTTCAATCCATC